>CALJLC010000207.1 GCA_937982605.1 uncultured Gemmatimonadales bacterium
CTCGGCCTGGATGCGGACCTTGCCGCCCGGACCGGCGCTCGCCGCGGGGGCGGGCGCGGGCCGGCGGATCGTGCGCACCGGACCGTCGGGCTGCCCGGCGCGCGCCGGAGCCGGACGCACCCGGGCCTCCTCCTCCTCCTCGCCGGCGTCGCCTTCGGCCTCGGACTCTTCGGTCTCGACCGCGGCTTCGGCTTCGGGCTCGGCGTCCGCCGAGGCTTCCTCTTCGACCATCTCGTCGGCGTCGTCCGCCGCGGCCTCTTCGACGGCGGCCTCTACGGTCTCGGAGACCTCCTCGGCCTCCTCCTCGACCTCGACGTCGGCCTCCGCCTCGACCTCGATCTCCTCGACGGCCTCGGCCTCGACCTCGACCTCCTCGTCGACCGCCTCGTCCTCCTCCGCGGTCGGCTCGGGCTCGGGCGGCGGAGCGTCCTTGGCCTTTCTCCGCCGCCGGCGGCGGCCGGCCGAGGGCGCCGTATCCTCGAGGGCGGCCCGGATGGCCTTCGTCGGGTCCTTGTGCCCGGCCCGCCGCTCGCGCTCCATCTTCGCGAGCACCTTGGCCATCTGACCGTCGGTGATCGTCGCGTCCTCGTCGGACACGGGGATACCCATGTGACGAAGGAGGTCGATCAGCGCGTCGGCCTCGACTCTCAGATCCTCAGCCAGTTCGAAAACCTGCATTCTTTCCCTACGCCTCCACTGCGTCGGTGCTGCCCTCGTCCCCGGCTCCGATGAGCTCGGCGGCGAGCTTGTTCGCGAGTTCCGCATTCGTGACCGCGACCGCGGTGAGCGGCGCGAGCCCGACGGCGGCCCCCAACGTGTTTCGATCCCCCAGGATGACCTGGGGGATCGCTCGGTCGTTCAACGTCGTTCGTACCTTCTCCACCTGGACGCTCGAGGCGTCACCGGCGATCAAAATCAACCGGGCCTCACCCTCGCGGATCGCCCGGCGGACCGCCTCCGTACCCGGAGCCACCCCACCGGCCCGGCGGGCCAGGCCCAAGAGCCGCAACGCGCTAGTCGTCCGACTCTCCATCGCTGTCGTCGCTCCCGGCCGCGTCGGTGTCTTCCGACGACTCGTTCCCGTCGGCGTCGTCCCCCGCGGCAGGCAGCTCGCCCTCCACCACCGTCAGCTCGTCGATGAGCTGCAGGAGGCGGTCGGCGTCCTCCTCACCGAGGCCCTCGATACGCAGGAAATCCGGGCGTTCGAGGTCGATGATCTGGAGAAAAGTATCATATCCGGCCTCGGAAAGGGCCGCCAGTACGGCAGGCCGGATATCCAGCTCCGAGAGCGGGAAATCGGACGTCTCGTACTGGTCGTCCACCGGGGTCTCGGTGAAGACCGACATGTCGGCGCCGCGGTCCAGCCATTCGCGCGACCCGTACAGGTCGATCTGCCACCCGATGAGCTGCGAGGCGAGCCGGACGTTCTGTCCATTGCGGCCGATGGCCAGCGAGAGCTGGTCCTCGTCCACGATGGCGGTGATGACCTGCCGCTCCGGGTCGCTCAGGACCTTCGAGACGCGTGCCGGCGCCAGCGCCCGCCGCGCGAAGACCTCCGGATCCGGGTGCCACGGCACGATGTCGATGCGCTCGCCACCCAGCTCGTTCACGACCGCCTGCACCCGCGACCCCTTGAGGCCGACGCAGGCGCCCACCGGGTCGATCGACTCGTCCCGGCTGTACACCGCGATCTTCGTCCGCCCCCCGACCTCGCGGGAGATCTCGCGGATCTCCACGATCCCCTGGTAGATCTCCGGCACCTCGAGCTTGAAGAGCGCGGCCACGAAGAGGGGATCGGCACGCGACAGGATCAGTCGCGGGCCTTTCGGCGTCTCCTCGACCTTCTTGAGAACGGCCCGGATGGGGTCGCCCTGCCGGAAGCGCTCGCGGGGGTTCTGGTCCTTCCACGGGATGATCGCGTCGGCGTCCCGGGCGCGGTTGAGCATCACGACGAGCTTGCCCCGCTCGATCTGCTGGAGCTCGCCCGAGAGGAGCTCGCCGACCTGGTCGGCGAACTCGTCGCGGATCCGGTCGCGCTCGTTCTCGCGCACCCGCTGGACGATGCGCTGCTTCACCGCCATCACGGCGTTTCGCCCGAAGTCGGCGAAGTTCACCGGGATCTCCATGACGTCACCCACCTCGTAGGTGTCGTCGTCCCAGCGCGCCTCTTCCAGCGAGATCTCGGACGCCGGGTCCTCGACCTCTTCGACGACGCGTCGCAGCACGACGATGTCGAAGTCGCCGGTGTCCTCGTCGATGTCGATCTCGGCCTGTACGGTCGCACCGTAGATCCGGGCCAGGCCGGCGAGCATGCCGTCCTTGACGAGATCCGTCATCTCCTCGTCGGAGAGGCTCTTCGTCGCCGCCACGTCGCGGAACGCCGCGACGATCTGGGCCGCATTCGCCATCGTTATCTCCTCACTTCCATGTGAACACGAGGTGGGCCTTCCGGATCTCGGATCGCGGAACGCGGACCTCCTCACCGTCCTCGAGGCGGATGCGAACGGCTTCCTCCGCTCCGCCCTCGTCTTCCAGTCCCAGCAGCTCCCCCTCCAGCCTCGTCGACCGGCCGAGGAGCGGTTCCCTCCCGTTCAGCGCCACCCGCTGCCCACGAAAGCGCTCGAAGTCGCGCCCCCGCACCAGCGGGCGGTCGACCCCCGGAGACGACACCTCGAGCACGTACTGCTCCGAGAGGTCCTCCCGCTCGTCGAGCCACGGCTCGAGCGCCCGACTCACCTCCGCGCACTCGTCGACCGTGACGCCCGTCCCGGGTGCGGAATCCGGCCGGTCGATGCGCACCTTGAGCATCGGCCGCCGTCCGCTCCCTCCCCACCGGATCTCGACGAGCTCGTAGCCCAGGTCCTCGACCCGGTGCTCCAGCTCGTGATCGATCTCCGGCACCGCCCGCATGACGCCTCCGAACAACAAGGGGCACGCCGCCGTGGCGACGAACCCCAGTCTCCTACGAACAAAAAAGCGGGGGCGAACCGCTCCCCCACTTTGATGATCCGCCGGTCTCCCGGCGGCCAAAGCGACCCGTGAATATAGGAAGGGGACGCCCCCCCCTCAACCGGTGCCGGCGTCCTCCTCCTCCCGGACCGGTTCGGGCGCGGCGCCACCGAGGCGGGCCTCCAGCTCCGCGACCCGCGCAGAGAGCGCATCGACGGCCTGCTGGAGCGCCTCCAGCTCGGACTGCGTGGCGAAGTCGAGACGCTCCCGGGCGCCCTCGGCGGCGGTCTGGGCCTTCTGCAGCGCCTCCTTCACGACCTCCCTGGCCCGGTCCGAGGACAGGTCCCCGCGCTCCCGCGCCTCCTGGATCGTCTCCTCCAGGGCATCCTTGAACGCCGCCAGCACTCCCATGCCCTGCCGGAAGCCGTCTCCGAACCGCCGCGGCCCACCCTCGTCCGTCGCCCCGTCCCCGGTCTCCCCGGGCGCGTCGGTCGTGCCCTGCTGCTCCTCGCTCATCGGCCCCTCTCCACTTCGGCGCGTGTCGTCGAGACCCTTTCGGAGTGCGGGTCCCGCAGGTTTCGGCTACTCCTCGACGCGGCGGATCGCGGCGCCCAGCCCCGCGAGGCGCTCGTCGATCCGCTCGTAGCCCCGCTCGATCTGCCGGATGTTGTGGATCTCGCTCCGGCCCTCCGCGCCGAGGGCCGCGATGAGCAGCGCCATGCCGGCCCGGATGTCGGGGCTCTCCACGACCCCGCCCTTCAGCGGGCTCGGGCCGACGACGACCGCCCGGTGCGGATCGCACAGGATGATCGAGGCGCCCAGTCCCACCAGCTTGTCGGTGAAGTACATCCGGGACTCGAACATCTTCTCGTGCACGAGGATCGTCCCGTGGCACTGCGTGGCGGCCACGAGCGCGATCGAGGTGAGGTCGGCCGGAAAGGCCGGCCACGGCCCGTCGTCGATCTTCGGCACCGCGCCGAAGGCGTCTTCGCGCACCCTGTGCTCGCCGGCACCGTGCACCCGCAGGTCGGTGCCCTCCACCGTGCACTCGATGCCGAGCCGACGGAAGCCGAGGAGCGTCGAGTCGAGGTGCTCGATCGGCGCGTCCTCGATCGTGATGTCGCTGCCGGTCACCGCCGCGAGACCGATGAAGGAGCCCGTCTCGATGTGGTCCGCCCCGACGCGGAAGCGCGTGCCTCGGAGCTCGGAGACCCCCTCGATCGAGAGCCGATGCGTCCCGATCCCGCTGATGCGCGCGCCCATGGCGTTGAGGAGGTGGCAGAGGTCCTGGACGTGCGGCTCGGCCGCGGCGTTGCGGATCGTCGTCACGCCCTCGGCGCGCACGGCCGCCATGATCGCGTTCTCGGTTCCGGTCACCGACGGCTCGTCGAGGAAGAAGTCCGCCGCGCGCAGCCGCTCGGCCCGGATCGAGAAGCCCTCGGTGAGCTCGACGCGTGCGCCGAGCGCCTCGAAGGCCAGGAAGTGCGTGTCCATGCGACGGCGCCCGATCACGTCTCCGCCCGGCGGGGGCAGCTCCACGTGGCCGAAGCGGGCCAGAAGGGGCCCGGCCAGCAGCACCGATGCCCGGATCCGCCGGGCGAGGTCGGCCTCCACCGCGTCCGTGCGGATCCCGCTCGCGTCGACCGTCACCTCGTTCGCGGCGCTCCACCGCACCTCCGCCCCGAGCGACGAGACGATCTCGAGGAAGGTCTCGACGTCCCGGATGCGGGGCACGTTCTCGAGCACGACCGGCTCGGAGGCCAGGACGGTGGCGGCGAGACAGGGGAGGGCGGCGTTCTTGTTGCCAGCCGGACGGATGCGGCCGTCGAGGCGACGCCCGCCTTCGACCAGGAAAGTCCCCATGGAGTCCGAGAATCGGGGTGAGAAGGGGGAGGACCGCGGCGTGGGCACACGGTCGGCGGGCGCGGCCACGGGGGCCGAAAGATACCGGAGCGCCCTGCTCGCTGCCAACCGACCCCGCACGACCACCTCCCGTTGTTTCGACCGGCCGCCCGGGCGCCCGCGTGCGTCCCGGAGCGGCGGAAACCGCAAGGTGCACGATGCGTGCCGGACGGCCCCGCTGTTAGACTTGGACCATGCTGACCTCGCTCCTCTCGGCCCTGCCCGTCCAGGTCGCGGACGGCGCCGGTCGTCTGGCCGTCGCGTCGGACGTCGCGGAGATCGTGATCGCCGTGGCGATGCTCGTCCTCGCCGTGGTGGCGATCGTGATCTTCCTCCGCGTCAACGCCGCGGTGCGCGACCTCCACCGCGGGGCCCGAGAGAGCCTGGGTCCCGTCTCGGACCGCGCCCGGGCCATCTCGGACAACGTCGAGTTCATCACGCAGGCCCTCCGGACCGACGTGGAGCGGCTCAACGCCTCCGTCCGTTCCCTCTCGGACCGCCTGCAGCTCGCATCGGAGCGGATGGAGGAGCGCATCGAGGAGTTCAACGCGCTCATGGAAGTCGTCCAGGGGGAGGCGGAGGACGTCTTCCTCGACACGGCGTCGACGGTCCGGGGGGTTCGCGAGGGGGCGAGGGCGATCACGGGCGGGCGCACCCCCGCCCGGAGGCCCGGGGAGGACGATGATGCGGAGGCCCCCGAAACGGCGGATGCGCGGGCAGGCGTCGAAGACTGAGGCGTCCCGCCGCCTTCCGGCGGTCACGGCGCTGCTCACCGCGCTCTGGTGGCTCCTGGTCCTGCCGGAGCCGGCCTGGGCGTGGGGGCCGGCGACGCACGTGGCGCTCGGAGAGGCGGTGCTCGGCGCGCTGTACCTCCTGCCGCCCGCGGTCCAGGCGATTCTCGAGCGGTATCCCCTGCACTTCCTCTACGGATCGGTCGCCGCCGACATCTCCTTCGCCAAGAAGTACGTGCCCGAAGGCCGCCACTGCCACAACTGGGAGATCGGCGAGGAGATCCTCGCGTCCGCCGAATCCGAGCGCCTTCAGGCCGTCGGCTACGGCTACCTGGCGCACCTGGCCGCCGACACCATCGCGCACAACATCTTCGTGCCGCGCCAGCTCCTGCTCACCAGCACCACCCAGGCTCTCGGGCACACGTACTGGGAGCACCGGATGGACATGCACGTCGGCGAGGGATTCCTTTCCCTGGCGCGCCACGTCGTCGTGGACCACGACCACGGCGAGGCCGACGAGCTCTTCGACGACGTGCTCAGCCGGACCGTGTTCAGCTTCGACACGAACCGCCGGATCTTCCGTGGCATGATCCGCTTCCAGGGGCACGAGCGCTGGCAGCGGATCTTCGGGCAGGTCCTGGCCGCGTCCCGCTTCGACCTGCCGGCCCCGGAGGTCGACCGCTACTTCGAGCACGCCTTCGAGAACGTGGTCGCCTATCTGCGGGAGCGGGACGGCTCGTTCGCGGCGGAGATGGATCCCGTCGGGGAACTCAACCTCCGACTGGCCAAGAAGGTCCGCCGGCGGGCGCTCTCGGACCACACCGCGGACCATCCCGAGGTGCTCACGGAAATGGCCGACGCCTTCTTCGGCTTCCCGGAGCGTCCGCTCGTCTGGTGGCCACAGATCCGCGATCCGGAGTTCGCGTCGGGGATCAGCTCGGAGACCGCCGCGGGGAGAACCCTGCCCCGCTTCTCCGGGACCGTCGCCGAAGCTTCGGTCGACGGCTCCGGCACGGACGGTGCCACCGGGCCCGGCGCGGAGCGTCCGGCCGACGACTAGCCGAGAAGCGTCCGGATCCGCTCGTTGACCAGACGGGGGTCGGCCTTCCCCTGCGACCGCCGCATGACCTGGCCCACGAGGAACCCGACCAGGCGAGCCTCTCCGCCGCGCGCGCGCGCCACCTCGTCCGGGAACTCCTCGACGACCGCTTCGATCCACGCGTCCAGAGCGCCGGCATCGCGCACCTGACGCAGCCCGCGCGCGTCGACGATCTCCCGGGCCCGGCCCTCCCCGTCGGCCATCGCCTCGAGCACCTGCTTGGCCGCGGTGTCCGACACCGTGCCCTCCGCCACGAGGACGAGGAGCTCGGCGAGCTCCGTGGAAGGCACCCCGAGGGTCGCGGCCGTGGCACCCCGCTGGTTCAGCAGCGCCTGGAGGGGCCCCATGACCCAGTTGGCGGCCTGCTTCGGCTCGCCGCACGAAGTCGCGACCTGCTCGAAGTAGTCGGCGCCCTCGCGGGACTGCGTCAGGACCCCGGCGTCGTACGCCGAAATCCCGTACTCCCGCTCGAAGCGGGCGCGGCGCGCACGGGGCAGCTCGGGCACGGCCGCGCGCGCGTCGTCGACCCGCTCTGCGGAAAGGAGGAGAGTTGGAAGGTCCGGGTCGGGGAAGTAGCGGTAGTCGTGGCTCTCCTCCTTCGTGCGCATCGTGCGCAGCCGCTCGCGGTGGTCGTCCCAGAGGAGTGTCACGCCCGCGACCGCGCCGCCCGCCTCGAGCACCTCGACGCGCCGGGCGATCTCGAGCACGAGCGCCTTCTCGATCCCCGAGAAGGAGTTGACGTTCTTGATCTCCGTCTTCGTCCCCAGGGCCGTCTCGCCGCGGCGCCGGACCGAGACGTTGGCGTCGGCGCGCAGGCTGCCCTCCTCCATGCTGCAGTCGCTCACGTCGGCGTACTCGAGGACGTGCTTGAGCGCGCCGAGGAAGGACCGGACGTCCGAGGGCCGGTGAAGGTCCGGCTCGGTGACGATCTCCACGAGGGGCGTGCCGGCCCGATTGAGGTCGACCGCGGTCCGGCCCGGCACGCGGTCGTGGACGGACTTGCCGGCGTCCTCCTCCATGTGGATGCGGCGAAGGCGCACGAACGCCGGACCCGACTCCCCGTCGTACTCGACGCGCCCCCCGGTCGCCAGCGGCTCCTCGAACTGGGTGATCTGGTAGCCCTTGGGCAGGTCCGGGTAGAAGTAGTTCTTGCGGGCCCACACGCTGCGTCGGTGCACGTCGCACTCCAGCGCGATCGCCGCGCGCAAGGCCAGGTCCACGTCGTCCGGATCGAGGGTGGGCAGCGCGCCGGGGAGTCCGAGACAGACGGGACAGACGTGGGTGTTGGGGGCGTCGCCGAAGACGGCGCGGTCGGCGCAGAAGAGCTTGCGGCCGGTGCGGAGCTGCACGTGCACCTCGATCCCGATGACGGGCTCCCAGCTCACGCGGCCGACCCTCCCAGCCGGCGCTCGACGACGCCGGCGGCCGCGACCATCCGCTCCTCACCCCACCACGGGGCGAGGATCTGCCCCCCGACGGGGAGGCCGTCCACGGTCCCGACCGGGACGGACATCCCGGGGATGCCCGCCAGGTTCGCGGTCACCGTGAAGACGTCGGAGAGGTACAT
>CALJLC010000208.1 GCA_937982605.1 uncultured Gemmatimonadales bacterium
CGGCGTGGATTGCGGCCGCGGCGCTGCAGCCCTGCCCCCGCATCGCCGTGCGCGGTGGCGACCCACTCCTTCTGGGGCCCGACGTGGCAGTTGCCGCAGACCGTGAGCTTGTCCTCGGTGGAGGTATAGCCCAGGAAGCTCATCGCGGCGGGCAGCGGGTCCTCGAAGAGCTCGCGGTCCCGATAGACGATCGATTCGTCGGTGAACCCCGCGATCGCCCCGACCGTCAGCAGCGCTGCCGGGATAAGGACCAACCGTCGACTCGTCCGACTCATCGCTCGAGCTCCCCTCGGTCGGCGTAGCCGACCGCTGTCGTGGGTTCTTACCGACTACGGTAGAAACGTCAACGACGGGAGGGTCCCTATCTGTAGGGAATTCCCTGACGGGGGCGCAAGGGTTCGTCCGTAACTCTACGGGCCGGACGCCGGGGGCGGCGTGCGTAAGGGTACCTAGCGCCCGCCCACGCCGTGGTGGATCGTGGCGACGAAGCCGTCCTCGGCGGCCCGGTCCTGCCCCCACGCCTGCGCCTGAGCCCGGATCGGGCGCGCGGCCTGGATCTGCGGGAGGCTCATCCCCCGCTCCATCAGCTCGGCCACGGCGTCGCGCATCGTCTTGAGCGCGTCCCGATACGCCTGCAGATCCGCGCGACTCGAGAGCGGGCCGTGCCCGGGAATGACCTGCGTCCCGGCGTCCATGACCGCGAGCGCCCGACCGGCCGCCGCGATGAGCCCGTCGATCGAGCCGCCGGTGGCGGTGTCGATGAAGGGGAAGCGATCGCGGAAGAAGGTGTCCCCCATGTGAACGACGTTGGCCCGCACGAAGTGGACGATCGCGTCGCCGTCGGTGTGGGCGTGCTCGACGTGGAAGGCGTGCAGCTCGTCCCCGTTGATGTGGAAGGAGACGTCTTCGGTGAAGGTCACGACCGGAAGCGCGCCCTCGGGGGACGCCGGCGTGGTGGAGACCGGCCGGCCGATCCGCTCGAGCACCTGCTCCACGCTCATGCGCTCCCGAACGTTCTCGTGCGCGACGATGAGCGCGCCGGCCTCGCCCATGTTCTCGTTGCCGCCGGTGTGGTCGCCGTGCCAGTGCGTGTTGAAGACGAATCGGACCGGCTGATCGGTGATCTCGGCGATGGCGGCGAGGATCCGGTCCGTGAGCGGAGCGAACTGGTCGTCGATGACGAACGCCCCGTCTTGCCCGACCGAGAGTCCGATGTTGCCGCCCTGGCCCATCAGCATGTACACCCCGTCCGTGAGTCGCTGCGTCGTGATGCGCACGTCGTCCATGCCCTGGGCGCGCACGGAGGACGGGGCGGCTGCGAAGGCGACGGCGGCCAGCGCGAGGGCGGCCGGGATTCGACGGACGATCGGGTTCATCGCGGGACTCCGGTTCGGTCGGTTGGTCGAGGCGGACGGGGCTCGGAAGCGGGTGCGGCGCGCGAAGATAACTCTGGATTCCGCCGACCGCTCCGTGCACCGTGGAGGAACGTCACTCCGGACCGGAGGTCCGCCGTGCTCCGTCGCCGCCTCGTCGCCGCGCTCGCCGTCGTCCTGACGGTCACGAGCTGTCAGATGCCCCGCTTCCAGGGGCCCCAGATCCAGAGTCCGCCCGCGAACTTCCTGATGAACCCGGACAACGTGCCGGGCCGCTGGATGTTCCCCGACCGCGAGCTCGCCTTCAACACGGCGTGGGTCCACACCGACATCAGCGGAACGAGCCTGATCCGCGTCGTCGGCCACCCGGGCACCACCACGCTCGACGACGTCATGGCGGCCCGCGAGCGCGTGCTCGCGAGCGAGACCGACCCCGACCTGATCGCCGAGGACATCGAGGTGCTGACGATCGACGAACGACGTGCATGGGGCTGGTATCAGCGCGTCCAGTCGGACCGTCGCGGGCTGGTCCAGGTGTCGTATCGGGCGGTGGTACCGTACGACACCGTCACGTACGTCATCGAGTTCGTCTCCGGTGAGCCCTCGCTCAAGGGCCCCGCCCCGGACACGCTCCGGGCGATCGTCTCGAGCTTCGCCATCGGCCGTACGACGCCGGACGTGCCGAAGATCGCGATCTTCACGGGTGTCGTCCTGCTGCTCGTGGCCTTCCTCCGGGGCCGCGCTCGGGACCGGAGGGATCAGCTCCGCAGCATCAACCTGGTGCAGATCGAGAAGAAGGAAGACGAGGAGTCCGACGCTCCCGTCGGCGCGGCCGCCGGCGCGGCGCAACCGGATCCGGCTACCCGCCCCGGAGGACCACCCGGCACGTGAAGTCGTCCTCGTAGTCGGCCACCCGGATCGCGACCCGTCCGGCCGACCCCCCGAGCTCCAGAGTGTCCGGCACCGCGACGCAGTCTTCGTGCAGGACACGCACCACGTGCGTACCCGCCTCGACGCGGAAGCCGGTCACGTAATTCCCGCGTCCGTACGGCACGAGCACGCCGACCACCTCGCCGTCGATCTCGACCTCGGCGCTGTCGAGGACGTGCTGGCCCCAGGTCCAGTCGATCTGGATCGTGTGGGAGGTGCGCCCCGAGAAGTGCACCCACGCGAAGACGAGGGCGAGACCGACGGCCAGCACCGCCGCCCGCCAGCGCAGGAGGCGCAGCCCGTCACTCACGGGGGCCGGCCGGGCCGGGGCCGTCGGAGGCGTCCATTCCGTACTCCTTCATCTTGCGCCAGAGGGTCGTCCGGCTCATGCCGAGGGCCTGAGCCGCGGCGCTCCTGACCCCGGCGGCTGCGGCGAGCGCGGATTCGATGGCCAGCCGCTCGTCCTCGGTGGGGACCGCCCGACGGTAGCGCTCGCCCGCGTCGCCCGCGCCGGCGTCGGGGCCCCGGACCTCGCGCGGAAGGTGCTGCGCTTCGATGCGACGCTCTCCCGCGCGGATGTGCGCGCTCTCCAGCACCGCGAGGAGCTGGCGGACGTTGCCCGGCCATCGGTGCTCCTGAAGGAGTCGCATCGCCAGGGGGGAGCACCCCGCGTGCGGTCTCCTGCCCACCTTGGCGTAGAACGCCTCGGCGATGAGGGGGATGTCCCCGCGGCGCTCCCGAAGGGGCGGTACCTCGATCCGTACGACGTTCAGCCGATAGTAGAGGTCGTCCCGGAAGCGCCCGGCCTCCATCTCCGCCCGGAGGTCCCGGTTCGTAGCGGCTACGATGCGCACGTCCACCTTCACCGGCTTCACCGCACCGACTGGGGTGAGCTCGCGCTCCTGGAGCACGCGCAGCAGACGGTGCTGCATGGCGGGTGAGACGTCCCCGATCTCGTCGAGAAGGATCGTGCCGCCCGAGGCCGCCTCGAAGAGGCCGACACGGTCCCGCACCGCGCCCGTGAACGCCCCGCGCCGGTGCCCGAAGAGCTCGGACTCCAGAACTCCCTCCGCGAGGGCGCCGCAGTTCACGGCCACGAACGGGCCGGAGGCCCTCTCGGAACGCTCGTGGATCGCGCGCGCGACGAGCTCCTTCCCCGTCCCGGTCTCTCCCGTGACGAGCACGGTGGCATCCGTGGGCGCCACGCGCTCGACCACGTCCAGCACGGACCGGATGCCGGCGGAGCGGCCGATGAGCCCGCCCGGCGGGTGCGCCTCGGTGTCGGGCAGCCGGGGGCGCCGCGAGAGGAGCGACTCGACCCGGGCGCTGAGCACGTCGGGCTCGACCGGCTTCGTGAGGAAGTCGTCGGCCCCGGTGTGGATAGCGTCGACGGCGGTGTCGACGGTGCCGAAGCCGCTGATCATGAGGATCGGCGTATCGTGGCCCCAGGTTCGGAGAACCTCCACCAGGCCGATCCCGTCGAGGCCGGGCATGCGGAGGTCGAGGAGGATCAGGTCGAAGGGCCGCTCCCGGATCTGCTCCACGGCCTCGCTTCCGTCGGCGGCCTCGCTGACGTCGTAGCCGTCCTCCCGGAGGAGCGCGGCGGTCGAACGCCGGAAGGTCCGGTCGTCGTCGACGACGAGAAGGCGCGCCGTGCTCATGCCATCGCCTGGCGGAGCGACGCCTCGTGCACCGGGACCTCCACGGTGAGCCGCGCACCCGCGCCGTCGCGCCGGTTCGCCGCCGCGATGCGGCCGCCGTAGCTCCGCACGATACCCGCGGCGGTGAAGAGTCCGAGCCCGACACCGCGGACGTCCGCCTTGGTGGTGAAGAACGGGTCGAAGATCTGCGGGAGCGCGTCGGCACCGATCCCGTGGCCATCGTCGACGACGTCGATGCGGGCGTTGGCACCCACCCGCTCGACACGGACGTCGATGGCGCCGTCCTCTTCGATCGCGTCCAGCGCGTTCTGCACCAGGTTGAGCAGGATCTGCTTGAGCGCGTCGGGTGGCATCTCCACGCGCACCGGCTCCGCTCCCGTTACGGTGACCGCCACGTTGCGGTCACCCAACCCCATGCGGACCACCGACGCGACATCGTGCGCCACGGACATCGCGTCGCAGTCCCCGTCGGTGGCGCGGGGTCGGTGGAGGTCGAGCATGCGCTCGGCCAGCTCGTGCATGCGCAGGAGCTCGTCGATGGCGAGGTCGGCGAGCTCGCTCGCCTCGGCGTCGCCGTCCACGCGCCGTCGCAGGATCTCCAGGCAGTTGCGGACGCTGGCCACGGGGTTGCGGACCTCGTGGGCCAGCTGCGCCAGGAGGCGCGCCGCCGCGGTGAGGCGATCCCGCTGCACCAGCTCGGCCTGGAGCATCGAGAGCCGCTCCTGGCGATCCTCGAGCTCACGGTTGGCGGCGCCGAGCTCGGCGATGCGCGCGGCCAGCGCGTCCCGCATGACCTCGAAGGCCTCGGCCACCTGATCGACCTCGGTCACCGAGGAGCGCTGGACCGGCGCGTCGAAGTCGCCGGCGGCGATGCGGCTGGCCGCCTCTCCGAGCGACCCCACCGGCCGGGCGAGCATGCTCGAGAAGGCGACGCCGACGAGGAGCGCCAGGACGAGGGCGACACCGAGCACGCCCGCTCCCACGACCCGAAGCGCCGGCACGACCGCCAGCTCCTCGTCGAGCGACCGCACGAACGAGACCCGACCGCCGCCCGGCATCGGGGCGCCGACGACGAGGTAGCGCGATCCGTCGAGGGAGAACTCGTCGACGTCCTCGCCCACGGGCCGGTCGGCGAGCATGCCGAAGAGGCCCATGGCGGGCTCGGCCCGACCGGTGTACGCGGCCAGGGCTCCGTCGGGCGCCCGCAGCAGCACGTCCGAGCGGGTGAGCACGGAGAGGCGGGCGGCCTCTTCCTGGTCCATCGGAATCCAGACGCCCGCCGCGCCGACCCATCGGTCTCCGTCCTTGACGGGCGCGAGCGCCACGGTGCCGAGCCCCTCCTCGCTCTGCACCACCAGCACCGGCATCTCCCCGGCGCGGGTCAGCTCGACCACCTCGGGCGGTACCTCCGGGCCGGTGAGGACGGCGCCCCCCTCGGACACCAGCACGGCGTCCTCGCCCGGAAAAGCCTCCGCCACCCCCCGTGCGTGCGAGGCGGCGTCCGTGTCGGCGCCCCGGGACAGCGCCGCCCCGAGCGCTCCGTGCGCCGAGATCTCCCGGGCGTGCATCATCCACATGCCCGCGTTGGCTTCGAAGCGCGACTCGAAGACGAGCGGCGCGGAGGCAAGGTCGCTGCGCACCCCTTCCTCGAGCTCGGCGACGAGCCGGTGGTCCAGGAGCAGGCCCGCCGGAACCATCCCGGCCAGGAGCACGAGGACTACGAGCCCGAGCAGGGCGCTCTTGAGTGTGACGTTCATGGCCCTCCAAGGTGCAGGTTCCGGACCGGTCGGCGGAATGCCCACGGCGCGGTGCGATCCGGCCCGGGGTCACCCTCGGAACGGCCCGAGGCGCGGGTCATCGGCGTTTCATCGCCCGTCGGGACGCGTTTCGCCGACGTTGCATGAAACACCCTTCCGGCGGCGAGCCGCGCCTGCGAAACGGCCGGAATACGCCGCGCGGCGGCCTTCTCGCGGGCCGGCGCCCCCGAGCACGACCCCTGCGACTCCGGCGGGTCATCGCGGTCCCGCCGAACGGGCCGCTCCCACCCGAAACACCGGAGCACCCCATGAGTCGCACCTTCGTTCTCATCCTCGCCGTCGCGCTCGGCACCGCCGCCTGCGACGACGACGCGGTCGAGCCCACGATGGAGACGCTCGACCTTTCCTTCACCGGACTCGAGCCGCTGGCCAACGGCTTCCACTACGAGGGCTGGGCCATCATCGACGGTCAGCCGGTCACGACCGGCAAGTTCAACGTCGACGCGGGCGGAGGGCTGGTCACGGTCGCCGGCGCCGCGATTCCGGGCGGATCCTTCGAGACCGGCGTCGACCTCTCGGGCACCGAGGCGATCGTCCTCACCATCGAGCCGTCGGGCGACACCGACGACATCCCCGCGGACACGCACGTCCTGGCCGGGACGGTGAGCGGAGGCACGGCGGACCTGGTGGCCGGGCACGCCGCCGCGCTCGGAGACGACTTCCTCGCCGCCACCGGGAGCTACATCCTCGCCACGCCGACGAACGGCGACATGAGCGAGGAGAACAGCGGGATCTGGTTCCTCTCCCTGGCCGGCGGATCCCCGGCGGTGGGCCTCGACCTGCCCACGCTGCCCGCCGGCTGGGCGTACGAGGGCTGGGCCGTGATCGGGGGCACCCCCGTGACGACGGGCCGCTTCACCGATCCGGCGGCAGCCGACGACGCGGCGCCGTTCAGCGGCGCCATGGCCGGCCCGCCCTTCCCCGGCGAGGACTTCCTCGAGAACGCCCCGGCCGGCCTGACGTTCCCGACCGATCTGGCGGGCGGCCTCGCGGTGATCTCCATCGAGCCCGAGCCCGACGACTCCGACGCGCCGTACACCTTCAAGCCGCTCATGGGCGGCATCGACGCGGCCGCCACGGACCACACGACGTACTCGATCCCCAACATGACGACCGCCACCTTCCCGACCGGGACGGCGACGATCCGGTAGAACGCGGGCCCCCGGGAGGGGGGGCGCCCACGGCGTCGCCGGGGTCCGCAGGGGCCCCGGCGACGTCCGCGTGGTGGCGCGTCCGGAGTCGGGCTAGTGCGCTCCGAACGAGATCGTCAGGCCGCCGACGACCCGGTCGGCCAGGTCGTGCTGCTCCTGCGCCACGGCGCCCGAGAGGTGCAGCGGGCCCAGGACCAGGCTCGCGCCGACGCCGTAGCGGAAGCCGCCGCTCATGACGGCCACGTGCCCGCGGACGGGCAGGAAGGATAGCGCCGTGACCTCGGCGCCGACACCGGCCTGGAAGTCCGGACCCAGCGCCAGCCCGCCGCTCGCGCGCTTGCGCACGTCGGCGCTGAGCATGAGCAGGGACGACGGGCGCATCTGCGCCCCGACGGAGTACACCGGCTTCGGCTTGAGTCCGTCGAGCGCCTCGATCAGCTCCGCCGGCGCCTGGTCCGACGGGCGTCGCTCGAAGTCGGAAGTCCCTCCGTCCAGATCGACGAGCGCCTGACCCGGCACGTATTCGAGAGACTCGAGATCCCAGGAGAGCGTGTTGACCAGGTTGTGGACCGTGGCGCCGAGCGTCAGGTCTCCGCGCTCGATGAGGACCCCGAGATCGAGCCCGACGCCCGAGCCGTTCTCGTACGGGAAGCCGTACGTGAAGAGCGGCCCTTCTTCCCGGGGGATCAGCGCCGGGAAGTCGACCCTCGCCTCCAGCGGATCCGACGTCAGCGCGCTGCCGCCGTCCCGAGCCACGGCCACGCCGTGCCCGACGATGTACTTCCCCGTGGCGCCGACCCAGATGCGGTCACCCCCGGACCTCCCGTAGGCCACCGCCACCGTGCTGAGCGCGGCCACGTCGACGCTCGAGCCTTCCAGGCTGAAGTCGCGCGGCTCACCGGTCCGTCCGGCGTTGCCGTAAAGCATCAGCTCGACCGCGTCGGGGTTCAGCGTCCCGTTCACGACCGCCATCGACGAGAGCTGGACGCCGAGCGGCCCCATCGTGAAGGCCAGGGGTGTCGCCGCGCCGGAGCCGGCGGTCAGCTGACCCCCGGACGCGATGGCGCGGTCGAGCCACTCCCCCTTCACTGCGTCGGGGACGACCTGCCCTTCCCACTCGGCCAGGTCCCCGAGGCCGACGGGCCCGAAGCCCGCTTCGGCCCGCACGGGCACGAGCGCCAGGGAGAAGCAGGCGGTCTCCGGGTGGCCGAGTCCGGCCGGGTTAGCCGAGATGGCGGCGAAGCTGCGCGCCGAGGCGGTGTTGTTGAAGCCCAGGCCGAGCGCGGCGGCGCTCGCCGACGGGAGCTGCGCCTC
>CALJLC010000209.1 GCA_937982605.1 uncultured Gemmatimonadales bacterium
GCGCGGTCATCGACGACGTCGAGTCCGGCTGGCCCGATCACTTCGGGTCGACCGAGGAATTCGCGTGGCCGGTCACGCGGGCCCAGGCGCTCGATGCTCTCGACGACTTCCTGGAGCACCGCCTCGCGCGCTTCGGGCCGTACGAGGACGCCATCGTGGAGGGCGAGCCGGTCCTGTACCACAGCCTGTTGAGCGTGCCGATCAACCTGGGTCTGCTGCACCCCCGCGAGGTGTGCGAGCGGGCGCTGGAGTGGGCGGCGGACCCCGACCACGGGGTGCCGCTGCAGTCGATCGAGGGCTTCCTGCGGCAGATCCTCGGGTGGCGCGAGTTCGTCCACCACGTCTACCGCCGCCTCATGCCGGGTCTTCGGGAGGCCAACGAGCTCGGCCACGAGGAGGCGCTGCCGGGGCCGTACTGGGGCGGTCACACGCGCATGCGCTGCCTCTCCCAGGCGGTCCGACAGCTCCAGCGGACCGGGCACACCCACCACATCCAGCGCCTCATGGTGCTCGGCAACTTCGCGCTCGTGGCCGGCATCGACCCCCGGGAGCTCAACGACTGGTTCCTCGCCGCCTACGTCGACGCCCTGGACTGGGTCGTCACCCCCAACGTCTTGGGCATGAGCCAGTACGCCGACCTCGGCGGCTTCACCTCCAAGCCGTACGCGGCGAGCGGGAAGTACGTCGACCGCATGAGCGACCACTGCGGGCGGTGCGCCTACGACCCGAAAGCCACCACCGGACCCGATGCCTGCCCGCTCAACGCGCTGTACTGGGACTTCATCGACCGGCACCTCGAGCGGTGGAGCGCGCACCCCCGCATGGCCCTGATGGCGCGGAGCTGGGAGCGTCGCGACGAGGCCGAGCGCGAGGCCATCCGTGCCCGGGCGGCCGAGGCTCTGGAGCTGATGCGCGCGGGGACTCTGTAGCGCTTCGGCCGGTCCGCGCGGAGCGCCGCGACGGCCTGCGCCCCCCGAGCCCGATTCCCGGTAACTCCTTCGCGATCGTCGGAGGAGCAGTCCCGGTTCCGACGGTCGAATGACCTCACAGGAGATGACGGGCATGGGTATAGAGGGTGGCAGGATTGGGAAGAGCGTCCGGTCCGCGGCGTTGATCGTGTTCGTGGTCGCGACCGGGGGGGCTCTGGTGGTCTGGAAGACGGCGCTGGCCCAGGACGCGGCCGCCGCGGCGGCGGGGCAGCCCGAGCCGATGGAGGTCGTGGCCGAGGCGTTCGTGAGGGAGTACGAGCACCGCGAGGTCACGACGTCGATCGGGACGGTGCTCGCGACGCGCTCGGTGACGCTTCGCAACGAGGTGCCCGGGACCGTCCGCGAGGTGGATCTGGTTCCGGGTCGGGTGGTGGAGGAAGGGGAGGTGCTCGTGGCGCTCGACGTCTCGGTCGAGGAGGCCGAGCTCGCGGCGCTCCGGGCCCGCGCCGAGCTGGCCGAGGCGACGCTCGGCCGCTTCGAGCGGATGGCGTCCCGGCAGGCGATCTCGGCGATCGAGCTCGACAACGCACGGGCCGACCGCGACGTCGCCTTCGCCGAGATCGAGCGGGTCCAGGCGATCATCGCCCGCAAGACGATCCGCGCGCCGTTCCGGGCGCGCGTCGGGCTGGCCGACGTGCATCGCGGGCAGTTCCTGGAGTCGGGCACGCTCCTGACGACGCTGCAGGGTGTGGACGACGCGGTCCACGTCGACTTCAGCGTGACGCAGTCCGTGGCGTCGACGCTGACGCCCGGCCAGCGCGGGGAGGGGGTGGCGGGGGGGGAGTCGCGGCCGGCGATCGCGGCGCGCGTCTCGGCGATCGACGCCCGCGTGGATCCGACCACGCGCAGCGCGATGGTCCGGGTGAAGATCGAGCAGGCCGACGGTCAGCTCGTGCCCGGCGCGTCGGTGCGGGTTCGTGTCCCGGTCGGCCCGGCGCGCCGCGTGGCGCTGGTCCCGGCGAGTGGGCTGCGCCGGGGGCCCGCGGGCGATCACGTCTGGATCCTCGAGCCCGGCAACGCCGGGGAGCTGCGCGCCCACGCCCGACCCGTGCGCGCGGGGCCCATGGTCGGTCGCGAGGTGGTGATCCTCGACGGGCTGCGGGCGGGTGAGCGCGTGGCGGCGGCGGGATCCTTCAAGCTCCGCGAAGGCGTCATGGTCTTCGTGGAGGGCGCGGACGCCGCAGCGACCGCCGCGGGCGGGGAGGGGTGATCCCATGCGTGCGTTCACCGACGTCTTCATCCGGCACCCGGTGCTGGCCGTCGTGGTCAACCTGGTGCTGGTTCTCGTGGGATGGCGGGCGATCGACAGCCTGCCCGTGCAGCAGTACCCGAAGCTCGAGAGCTCGTCGATCATCGTCTCGACGGTCTACTACGGCGCCAGCGCCGAGACCGTCCGCGGCTTCCTGACGACCCCGATCGAGCGGGCGGTCTCCGCCGTGAACGGCGTGGACCACATCGAGTCGGTCAGCCGCGCGGGCCTCAGCACCGTCACGATCCGCCTCAAGCTGGACCACAGCGCCACCGCCGCCCTGGCGGAGGTGACGGCGCGGCTCCAGCAGGTCCGCTCGGACCTGCCCCCGGACGCCGAGCCGCCCGCGGTGGAGGTCCAGCGCAACGACCGGCCGTACGCCTCCTTCTATCTGAGCTTCACCTCGAAGGAGCGGTCGATCCCGGCCGTCACCGACTGGCTGACGCGCACGATCCAGCCTCAGCTCTCCACCGTCGAGGGCGTACAGCGGGTCTCCTTCGAGGGAGGCCAGCAGATCGCCATGCGCGTCTGGATCGATCCGGACCGGCTGGCGGAGCGGAACCTCTCGCCCGGCGACGTGCACGCTGCGCTGCAACGCAACAACTACCTCGCGGCGGTCGGGCAGACGAAGGGCGAGCTGATCCAGGTCAACCTCCTCGCCGACACGGACCTCCGCACGGAGGAGGAGTTCCGCGACCTCATCGTGTGGGAGCGCGACGGAGCCATCGTCCGTCTGCGCGACGTGGCGCGCGTGGAGCTCGGCGCCGAGGAGGCGCAGCTCGTCGCGAAGCACAACCACGACGAGGGCGTGTACCTCGGCGTCTGGCCGCAGGTCGGGTCGAACGAGATCGACGTCGCCAGGCGGCTCTACGCCGAGATGGATCGGCTGCGCCCGACGCTGCCGGCCGACATCGACATGCAGATGGCGTACGACGGCACCGTCTTCATGCAGGACGCGCTGAAGGAGATCACGAAGACGCTCGCCGAGACGATGGCGATCGTGGCGCTGGTCGTCTTCCTCTTCCTCGGCTCGGTGCGGACGGCGCTCGTGCCGCTGGTGGCGATGCCGATCTCCCTGATGGGCGCCTCGGTCGTCATGCTCGTGGCCGGCTTCTCGCTGAACCTGCTCACGATCCTCGCGATCGTGCTGTCGGTGGGGCTGGTCGTGGACGACGCAATCGTCGTGGTCGAGAACGTCGAGCGGCACGTCCGGCTCGGTCGCTCGCGGGTCGAGGCGGCGCTCGTGGGCGCACGCGAGCTGCTCGGGCCGGTCATTGCCATGACGATCACGCTGGCCGCGGTCTATACGCCGATCGGCTTCCAGGGCGGTCTCACCGGCTCGCTCTTCCTCGAGTTCGCGATCACGCTGGCCGCGGCGGTGGTCGTGTCGGGTCTGGTGGCGGTGACGCTGTCTCCCGTGATGAGCTCGCGCATGGTGCACCCCGGCGGACGCGAGACCCGTCTCACGCGGACGGTGAACCGGGGCTTCGAGGCGGTCCGCGCACGGTACGCGCGCATGCTCGACGGGGCGCTCGAGATGCGCTGGGGCATCGTCGTGGCGTCACTGCTCGTGACGCTGGCGGCATGGCCCCTCTACGAGGGGTCGCGCCGGGAGCTGGCACCCGTCGAGGACCAGAGTCACATCGCCTTCTTCCTGGAGGCGTCGCCGGACGCGTCGCTGGAGGCGGTGGACCGGGCCACGCACGACGTCATCGACCGGGTCACGGCGTTCGACGAGGCCCGGTTCATGTGGTCGCTCTCCGCGAACTGGGGCGGCTTCGGCGGGATGGTGACCGAGGACTGGCACGATCGCGAGCGCACGACGGAGGAGATGTACGGCGAGGTGTACGGGGCCGTTTCGACGATCCCGGCGCTGCGGGTCTTCCCGCGCCTCGAGCCGCCGCTTCCCACGCCCGGAATGTACGACGTGGAGCTCGTGCTCCAGAGCGACCTGCGGCCCGAGCAGTTCCTCCAGACCGTGGGTCAGGTCGTCGGAGCGGGCTGGCAGAGCGGGAAGTTCCTCTACGTCGACACCGACCTGAAGATCGACCTGCCGGAAGCACGGGTCGTCCTCGACCGGGAGCGGATCGCGGACCTGGGCCTCGACCTCGCCACCGTGGGCCGGGAGCTGGGCACGCTCCTGGGTGGCGGGTACGTGAACCGCTTCAACCACTTCGAGCGGAGCTACAAGGTCATTCCCCAACTCGGGGACGAGCGGCGCGCCACCGTGGCGCCGCTCCTCGACCTCAAGATCCGCACACCGAGCGGCGAGCTGGTACCGGTCTCGACGTTCACCCGGATCGAGTCGACGACCGCGCCGCGCACGCTCAACCGCTTCCAGCAGCGCAATGCCGTTCGGGTCTTCGGCGGCGTCCAGCCTGGCGTGTCCAAGGACGAGGGCCTGCGCGTCCTCGAGGAGGCCGCCGCGGCGGTGGCTCCCCTGGGCACGGGCATCGACTACGCGGGCGAGTCCAGACAGATCCGGCACGAGTCGGCGGCGTTGACCAAGACGCTCGGCTTCGCGGTGGTGCTCATCTATCTCGTGCTGGCGGCCCAGTTCAAGAGCTTCCGGGATCCGCTCGTCGTGCTGCTCGGCTCGGTGCCGCTCGCGATCTCCGGGGCGCTCGTCTTCAGCTGGCTCGACCTGACCACGATCAACATCTACTCGCAGGTCGGGCTCATCACGCTCGTGGGGCTCATCGCCAAGAACGGCATCCTGATCGTGGAGTTCGCGAACACGCTGCGGGACCGGGGCGCGGAGAAGATGGACGCGCTCCGGGAGGCGACGCTCATCCGGCTGCGGCCTGTCCTCATGACGTCGGCCGCGACCGTCTTCGGGCACTTCCCGCTCGTGCTCGCCATGGGGCCCGGGTCGGAGGCCCGGAACAGCATCGGCACGGTGCTGGTGTCGGGGATGGTCATCGGGACCGTCTTCACCCTCTTCGTCGTGCCGGTCTTCTACTCGATCATCGCCGCGGAGCGCCGTCCGGTGCCCGTGGCCGAACCCGAACTTCCGGAGGCGGGCGCCGGCGCGCTCGGACTCGTGCATGCATAGATCGTTGAAGCGGACGCTCCGCGGGGTCGCCGTCACCGCCGTCGTGGCGGTGGCGGTCCCCACGGCCGGTGCCGCGCAGGAGGTCGTCGACCTCGGGGGGACGTCGGACCCGACCCTCGTGCGTCTGATCGAGGAGGCGCTGGGGGCCAATCCGTCCCTGGAGGCGGCGGAGGCACGGATCCGTGTCTCGCGCGCCGCGCGTACGAGCTCGCTCCTCGACCTGGCGCCGACGGTCACCGCAGTGGGCGGGTATACGCGGCAGCGGATGAGCGGGGCCGTCTTTCCGGGCCTGGTCGGTCGACTTCCCGACCAGGACGTGTGGGAAGCCGGCGTCCCGATGAGCTGGGACGTCGACCTCTTCGGGGAGCGACGCCGTACGCTGGCCGCCCGGAGCGGGCTGGTGGAAGCCGCGGGCTACGACGTCCGGGACGCCCGGGTCCTGCTGGCTGCCGAGGTGGCGGGCGGCTACGTGCGCCTTCTCGGAGCTCAGGACCGCCTCGCCGTCTCCCGGAGCAACGCGGAGAACCAGCGGCGCACGCTCGAGATCACCGAGGAGCGCCTCGCCGCGGGCCGCGGAACGGCGCTCGACCGCGAGCTGGCGAGTGCGCAGCTCAGCTCGACGCTCGCCGCGATCCCGGCGCTGGAGGCGGCGGTGACCGCCGAGCAGCACCGTCTCTCGACGCTGCTCGGGCGGGAGCCGGGAACGGTGGTGGAGCGGCGTGCGGACGAGCGGATCGTCTGGCCGCTGCCCCCCTCGCCGCCATCCGGGGAGCGCGAAGCCCTGCTCGGGGCGAGGCCCGACGTGGTGGCCGCGGAGCGACGTCTCGAAGCGGCCGGGGACCTCGTCGGCGCGGCCCGCGCCGCCTATCTCCCGAGAGTCTCCCTGCGCGGCGCGGCGGGGTACACGGCGAGCGCCTTCCACGGGATCGGAGACACCGGGACTCCGAGGTACGCGGTCGGCCCCGTGCTCTCCTGGCCGCTCCTGGACATCGGTCGAGTGCGCGCGGAGGTGGATCGGGCCAGGGCCGAACGCTCGGAGGCCGAGGCGCGGCACGAGTACGTCGTGCTCCAGGCGCGGTCCGAGCTGGCCACGGCCGAGGCCGCGTACGAGCGAGCGCGGGAGCGCCTGACGCACCTGGAGGCGGCCGCCGAGGCGAGCGGTCGTGCCACGGAGCTGGCTCGACTCCGCTTCGCGGAAGGAGCCGGAGACTTCCTCGAGGTCCTGGACGCGGAGCGGCGGCTCCTGGAAGCGGAGGACCGTCTGGCCGACGGTCGGACGGCGGCGGCCGACGCGCTCGTGTCGGTGTACCGGGCGCTCGGCGTGGAGTGGTGGAGCCGCGGTTCGGGACTCTGAGTCGGTGCCCCCCTCGCCCCCGCCGGGAGCGAGGGGGGACGACCCGCGAGCCCAGGCAGCACGGGGCGTCCGGAGGTGAAAGGGGCGACGCGCGCCGGGGGGTATTACTGTAGATGAAGCGGGCGTTCGGTCCGCTTCCGTATCCTCCTGCCGCCGGACGTTTCGTGACCGCCCACGCCTGCTCCGCCGCCCGAACCGTCCGCCGGGGCGGCCGTCGCTCCGAATCGGCTCTCCTGCGCCTGGTGCCTGCGTTCTGTCTTTCCGCCCTGCTGGCCGGCTGCGGAGGCGGCGGGACGACTGTCGTCGAGGAGCCGGTCGCCACCACGCTCTCGATCTCGCCGGGCGCCGTCGCCTTCTCTTTCCTGGGAGAGAGCCGGCTGCTCGCGGGCAACGTCCTCGATCAGAACGGGGATCCCTTCGCGGGCGCGACGGTGACCTGGTCGAGTGACGAGCCGACGATCGTCTCCATCGACGGGACGGGCCTGGCCACCGCCGAGAGCAACGGTACCGCCGTCATCACCGCCTCGGCCGAGGGACTCACCGCCACGCTCACGATCACCGTGGCGCAGGTGGCCCGGGTGATCCAGATCGTGCAGGGAGACGATCAGGACGCGGTCGCGGAGAACCCGCTCCCGGACACGATCGTCATCCGCGTGACCGACCTCGGCAACTTCCCGGTCGAGGGTGTCGACGTGCTCTTCGAGCCTTCGCCCACCGCGGGCACCGTGAGCGAGGGCACCGTGACCACCCCGGCCGACGGCTTCGCCCGGACGGTCTGGACGCTGGGCACGGAGTTCGGTCCGCAGACGATGCAGGTGACCGCCGGGACGATCTCGGTCACGCTCGACGCCTTCTCACGCAGCGCCACCCCGATCGCGGACGTCTACTTCACGACGAACGTCGCCGTCATCCGTCCCGACCCGACGACCCAGGACAGCCTGATCGCCCGGGCGACCGTCCGGAACCAGGGGGATCTGGCCACCGACCCGACCTTCCGGGTCCAGGCGCTCGTCGACGGAGTGGAGGTCGGCTTCGTGGACGAGGCCCAGCTCGACCCGGGTCAGCAGCGTTCGGTGTCGGTCCCGCTCGGGATGCTCGCCGCGGGCTCCCGCCAGGTCACGCTCGTGCTGGACCCCGCCGATGCGATGCCCGAGCTCATCGAGACGAACAACGAGGGCACGCGCAACGTGAACGTGCTGGCGCAGGCGCCGATGAGCACGGGCACACCCGTGACCGGTCTGTCCGCTGGCGTGGGCCAGGAGCTCCTCTTCGTCCTGGAGATCCCACCGGGCTCGGACGACGCGCTCACGATCGAGGTGACCGACGCCTCCGCGGGGGCCCAGGACGATCTCGATCTCTTCGTGCACGAGGGCGCGCGGCCCGGCTTCCGCGAGGACTACACGGACTGCGTGAGCGCCGGGCCGAGCACCGCGGAGTCGTGTCAGATCGTCTTCCCCGAGGGGACGTACCACATCCTCCTGCATGCGTGGGAAGACACCAGCGGCCAGTTCAACCCGACCGGATTCACGGACGTGACGCTGACCGCCACGCTGGGCAACACGATCCTGCCCTTCGACGTCGAGGTCGAGTTCGTGGACAACGGGACTCCGTCCCAGGACCAGGCCTTCCTCGACGCGGCCGTGCGCTGGACGGACATCATCCGGGGTGACATCCCCCAGCAGGACTTCAGCGGCAACCCGGTCCCGGCCGGGGCGTGCTTCGCCGACCAGCCCGCCATCTCCGACGTCATCGACGACGTGCGCATCTTCGTGCAGATCGAGCCGATCGACGGGGCCGGCGGTACACTGGCGCAGGCCGGTCCGTGCTTCCTCAGGGGGATCTCGAACCTGCCCGTCTTCGGCGCCATGATCTTCGACTCCGAGGATCTGACGCAGCTGGAGGCGAACGGCACCATGGTCGCCGTCGTCCTGCACGAGATGGGGCACGTGCTCGGGATCGGCACGATCTGGGACGAGAAGGACCTCATCCAGGCGCCGTCGCTTCCCAACAACACGGGCGCGGACACCCACTTCACCGGGGACGGCGCCATCGAGGCGTTCGACGACGCGGGCGGCACGTCGTACACGGACTCGAAGGTCCCGGTCGAGAACATGGCCGGGCCCGGTTCGTCCGACGCGCACTGGCGCGAGGCCGTGCTGGACGTCGAGCTGATGACGCCCTTCATCGAGGCCGTCGGCGTCATCCCGCTCAGCGCGATCACCGTACTCTCGCTGCAGGATCTGGGGTACGGGGTCGACGTCACGGAGGCCGACCCGTACGTGCTGCCGCCCCTCCCGGCGCTCATGGCCTCGCCCGCGCGGCGCTCGGTGATCGACCTGAGCGGCGACGTCCGCCAGGGTCCGGTGGCGATCGTCGACCAGAAGGGACGGATCGTGGAGATCGGACGAGGGCCGTGGCGGGCAGGAGCGGCGGCCCCGGGGCGCGCCGCGTCATGGTAACAAAACGAGTTGCCGCCGGCCCGGGCGGGGGCGGCGGCACTCCCCCGCTCGGGTTTAAAAATCAAAGTGA
>CALJLC010000210.1 GCA_937982605.1 uncultured Gemmatimonadales bacterium
GAGACGGTCGTACGGAGAGTCGGGTCAACGCACGGCGAGGAGAGCAGCGATGGACACGGAGTCACGCGGAAACCGGGGTGCCGCCAGGGACCGGGTCGTCGCCCGCTTCGACGCCTTCGAGCTCCGTCTGGACACACTGGAGCTTCGGCGGCGCGGCGGGCACCTCCGGCTGCCGCCGAAGGCATCCACGGTCCTCGCCGTGCTCGTGCGGAACGCGGGGAGCCTCGTCGACCGTCCGACCCTGTACCGCGCCGCCTGGCCCGGAACGGTGATCGAGTTCGACCAGGCGCTGAACACGGTGATCCGGCAGATCCGTGCCGTGCTGGGTGACGACGCCGGCGCGCCCCGCTTCGTCGAGACCGTGCCGCGCCGCGGGTATCGCTTCCTCCCCGTCGTCGAGCTCGTCGAGGTCCCGGCTCCGGTCGTCAGGCCGGCTCGGCCGTCGGGGGTGATGGCCGCATGGCGCATGCGACTCGGCCATGTTGTGCCGGTTCTCGTCCTCGCCGCCGCCGCGTACGCCGCTGGCCGGAACGCCGGAGGGGGCGGCGGATCCGCGCCGGAGCGGCCCGGGGAGCCGCCCAGGGTCGAGTTCGTGGCCGACCGGGACGACGAGGATTTCGCCGGCATCGACGAGGCGCTCGAGGCTTCGGTGCGCATGCACTGGGCACGGGGCCGCGAACCGGCGGCCGAGACCGCGCAACGTCTCCTGGTCACCGGCAACGTCGTGCCGGCGCCCGACGGGGTCCGGCTGCATGCCCTGATCGTGCGCGTCTCGGACGGAGCGGTGCTGTGGACCGGGACCTTCAACCCGCTCTGTCCGGACACCCCCGATCCGATCGGCTCGATCGGCTACTACGTGGCCGAGCGGCTGCGGCGGTCCGCCCGAGCGAGCGCGTAGGCTTCACCGGCCGCCGGGTCGCCAGGGCAGGGTCTGATCGGCCCCTCGACGGCGGCGCACGTCGAGGATCTCGTCCATGCGATTGCGGGCCGTGACGCCGAGCGACTCGTGACGGGTCAGCCGCCATCGCTTGAGTACGACCCGGCCCGACCCGTCCCGCCACCCGACCCATTCCTTGCCGAGGAAGTAGGGAGGCTCGGCCGACACGAAGTAGCGCGCGTGGGCCGCGGGGAACGAGTCCGCGACGGCCCGCGCGGCCTCCACGTCGTCCCTGCTGACCGCGTCGACGCGCCACCCCTCGTGGCGGTGTCCCAGTTCGTCCTCGACGACGATTTGGCCGCGCACCACGAAGAGCCGGTACTGGTACGGTGCACGGGCGCGGTAGGGGTTGAACGCCGGCACCACGAACGAGCGGCCCTCGTGGAGCGTGAGCCGGGAGAGCAGGTACGGATAGACGATCTCGTTGTGCATCCCGGATGGCCGGTCGTCGAACGTGGCGTACCGGTGCAGCTCTCCATCGGGGTTCACCTGGACGAGGTTGGACCGCCCCGGGTAGTAGTGACTGCCCACGTAGTAGCCGAAGGGGATGCCGCTGGGCGTCACGCGGCCCATCAAGGCGAGTCCCTCGCTGGAAACGACGTTGCGGTCGTAGCCGGTGCCGTTCCACGTCAGCGCCGACCAGTCGATGACGAGCTGGAGCTGGTCCCACGCCTGTGCGTGATCCACGGTCACGAAGGTGTAGCTGTCGAGATCGGCGGAGTCGCCGGGGAAGACGGTCGTCTCCTCCAGCTCCAGGCGGTGGGGGAGGATGCCGCTGCCGTCGGCGCGGTGGACCTCCGGCGGAAGGAACGGCACCGAATCGGTCGACTGGCCGGTAACCTGGGTCGCCGGGACGAGCCCGGAGGTCAGCGCGACGAGTCGGAGGAGGAGGGCGGCGGACTTCGGTCGTCCAGGCATGGTCTTCCGGTCGGGGGGCGTGGTCGGAGGCAAGGTGCCCGCCGGCCCGGAGCGCTCAATGGCGCAGCGCTGAGGAAGCGCTGACGATTCCCTGACGGGGCTCGGTAACACCCCCCAGGCGGGGGGCATCGCCGTCGGGCGGGGCGCAACGACTCAAGAGCCGGCGGCTCGGCGCCGATACTTTCGGCAGGTCTTCGCCCCCCCCGAGGAGTCCCCCGCCATGGAGTCGTCGGTCTCTCGCCAGCGCTCGCCCAGCGAGCTCGTGATCCACACGCTGTACGAGATCACCTCGCACTACGACGCCGGCTTCGAGAGCCAGGTGCAGGAGCTGATCCAGCTGGGACTCGACTGCTTCGGTCTCGACATCGGGATCGTGTCGCGCATCGAGGACGATGAATACGAGGTGGTGTCGGCGGTGGCGCCGAAGGGCGTGCGGCTCGAGAAGGGAGACACCTTCCCGCTGGGCGACACCTACTGCTCCATTACCCTCGCCGCGGACGGGCCGGTCGGCTTCGAGTGCGCGGGGGAGTCCACGTACGCCGGGCACCCCGCGTACGGGATCTTCAAGCTCGAGTCGTACATCGGCATCCCCGTCCGCGTGGGCGATCGCGTGCGGGGCACGCTCAACTTCTCGAGCGCCGACGCTCGCGCCCGGAAGTTCGATCAGGTCGACGTCGACTGTCTCCGTCTCATGGAAAGCTGGCTCTCGACGGAGATCCGCCGCCGAGAGCTGGAGGATGAGCTCCGCGAGGCGCACGGCCGACTCGAGCAGCTGGTACGGACCGATCCGCTCACCGAGCTCGCCAATCGGCGGGGACTCGAGGCGAGCCTGCAGAGGCTCACGCGGCGTTCGGCGTTCGACGACCGGGCGGTGAGCTGCGTCCTGATCGACATCGACGACTTCAAGGACGTGAACGACACCTTCGGCCACGAGGCGGGCGATCGTGTCATCCGAGCCGTCGACGATCAGGTGCGGAGCTGTCTGCGGCCCGGGGAGGT
>CALJLC010000211.1 GCA_937982605.1 uncultured Gemmatimonadales bacterium
GGTCCCGGCTTCGGAATCCCGCAGCCAGTATTTGGGCTTCTCGTCGAGCGTGGCCGACGCGCTCGCCTCCCACGAGCCCGGCAGCAGGAAACCGATCACGAGGAAGAGGCCCATCAGGGCGGCGCCCCCGCCGAGGACGAAGGTGCCGGGGCCGAAGAGGCTGCGGCTCACGACCCGCCCTCCGCGTGCAGCGCCCGGAGGTGCGGCTCGAGGACCGGCCAGACGTTTTCCGCGATTCGGCGGTGTCCCTCGGCGGTAGGATGGATGCGGTCCGGCTGGTTGAGCTCGGGCACGCCCGCCACGCCGTCGAGCACGAAGGGAACCAGGTCGGCGCCCACGGACTCCGCGACGCCCGTGAAGACCGCCCGGAACGCCCCCGTGTAGCGCTCGCCGAGGTTGGGCGGCGCCTCCATCCCGGCCAGGATCACCCGGGCCTCGGGGTAGCGGGCCTGCGTCTGCCGGACGATGCGCTGGAGGTTGTCGGCGGTGGAGAGAGGGTCGTGTCCGCGCAGCCCGTCGTTGGCGCCCAGCTCGAGAAAGAGGACGTCGAGCGGCGTGCGCAGGACCCAGTCGAGCCGCCTCAACCCGCCGGCGCTCGTCTCGCCGGAGACGCCGGCGTTGACCGCGTGGAACGGCAGCCCCTCGGCGGTGGCCATCGAGTCGAGCGCGGCGACGTACGTGTCGGCCTCCCGCTCGAGGCCCAGACCCGCGGTCAGGCTCGTGCCGAGGAAGACCACCACCGGCCGGCCATCGGAGGGAACCCTCGCCTCCGTGGCGACCACCATGGTGGAATCCGCGCCGGAGGGGCCCGCCTCCTCCGCCGGAGGGGTCTCCGGAGGCGAGCAGGCGGACAGCGCGAGGGCGATGAGAGCGACGAGCGAGCGTTCCATGATGGTCGTGGCCGAGGGCCTCGAGAAAAGCTACACGAGCGGCGGAAGACCTCTACCCGTGCTCCGGTCGATCGATCTGAGCATCGAGCCCGAGGCGTTCGTCTCGATCGTCGGGCCTTCGGGAAGCGGGAAGACGACCCTCCTCGGCCTCCTCGCCGGCCTCGACGTGCCGACCTCCGGGCGCGTGCTCCTCGACGGGGAGGACCTCTTCCGGCTCTCCGAGGACGGCCGGGCGGAGCTCCGGGCGCAGAAGGTCGGCTTCGTCTTCCAGACCTTCCACCTGCTCCCGACGCTGACCGCGCTCGAGAACGTCCTGGTGCCGGTCGAGCTGCGGGGCGGGGCGGCCGAAGACGCGCCCGGGCGCGCCCGAGCGCTGCTCGAGCGCGTGGGACTCTCGGACCGGGCGGACGACTACCCGCACCAGCTCTCGGGCGGCGAGCAGCAACGCGTCGCGCTCGCGCGCGCGTTCGCCAACGACCCCCGCATCCTCTTCGCCGACGAGCCGACGGGGAACCTCGACGGGCGCACCGGAGCGTCGATCGTCGAGATGCTCGAGGAGCTCAACCACGAAGAGCAGACGACGCTCGTGCTCGTCACCCACGACCTGGGCCTCGCGGAGCGGGCGGATCGGGTCATCTCCCTGTCCGACGGCCGCATCGCCGGCGACCGACCGGGCTCGGCGGTGACGGCTCCGGCGGCCGCGCCGGCGTGAGCGCGGCGCACCGCTCGCGAGGCGGAGCGCCCCTTCGCCTCGGCTTCGCCCTCCGGCTGGCGCGGCGCGAGGGGCGGCACACCTTCCGACGCGTCGGCGTGTACATGGCGTCGATCACGCTGGGCGTCGCCGCGCTCGTCTCGATCCACTCCTTCCGGGCGGATTTCGCACGCTCGGTCCAGGACGAGGCGGAGGTCCTCATGGGCGCGAACGCGCGGCTCGCGTCCGACGAGCCGCTGAAGGCCGGAACGCTGGCGCTGGTCGACTCGCTGCGCGACGCCGGAGTGGCGGTGGCCCGGGTCACCACGGTCTCGTCGATGGTCCTCGCTCCCCGAACCGAGCGGGTCCGGCTGCTGCAGGTGCGTGCCGTCGGGGCGGGATATCCGTACTACGGCGAGCCGCGCACCGAGCCCGAAGGGCGCTGGGGTGCCCACCTCGAGCCCGGGCGGGCGCTCGTCGACCCGGCGGTTCTCGCGCAGCTCGGGGTCTCCGTCGGCGACTCCCTCGTGGTGGGCCGGGTCACGCTCGAGATCGCGGCGACGGTGGAGGACCTGCCCACCGACGTCGCCTTCCAGACCGCGATCGGACCGCGGGTGATCGTGTCGCACGAGGCGATGGGGGCCGCGGCGCTGCTCGGCTTCGGCAGCCTGGGGCGGTACGAGGCCTACGTCGAGCTGCCGGACCGGGCGGAGCGGGACGCGCTCGGCGAGCGGTACGACGAGCTCTTCGGCAGCGAGGGCGTCGGCTACCTCCTCGCCGAGCGGCAGGCGGAGCGGCTCTCCAACGGCGTGCGCTTCCTCGGCCGCTTCCTCGCGCTCGTCGGGCTGGCGGCACTCCTCCTGGGCGGCGTCGGCGTGGCGAGCGCGATCCACGTCTACGTCCGGGAGCGACGGCCGGCCATCGCGGTGCTGCGCTGCCTCGGGGCGGGGCAGTGGACCGCCTTCGTCGTCTACCTGCTCCAGGCGGCGCTGCTCGGGCTGCTCGGCGCCTCGGCGGGCGCCGTGCTCGGCGTGGCGCTGCAGGCGCTCATGCCCACCGTGCTCGGAGGGGTGCTCCCGGTGGAGGTCACGACCCGCTTCTCGCCGGTGTCGGTGGCCGCGGGACTGGGGATCGGCGTGTGGATGGCGGTCGTCTTCGCGCTCCTGCCGCTCCTGCAGGTGCGGGACGTGCCGCCTCTGGCCGCGCTGCGCCAGGACTTCGAGCCGGACGCAAGGCGCTTCGACGGGGTGCGCGCGCTGGCCTGGGCCGCCCTCGTGGGGAGCGTCGTGGCGCTGTGCGTCGTCGAGGCGCCGGATCCCGAGCTGGGGCTGGGCTTCGCGGTCGGGCTCGCGGCGGCGGCCGCCGCGATCGCGGGCGTGGGCTGGCTCGTCGGGCGCGGCACCCGGCGCTTCTTTCCGAGCGGGGCATCGTATCCCGTGCGCCAGGGCGTCTCGAACCTGTTCCGCCCGCAGAACCAGACGCTGGCCGTGACGCTCGCGCTCGGGTTCGGGGCCTTCGTGATCGGGTCGATCGTGCAGATCGAAGGCAGCCTCCGCGCCGACCTCACCCTCTCGTTCGGCTCGGGCCAGCCGAATCTGCTCCTCTTCGACATCCAGACGGACCAGCGGGCGGGACTCGAGGCGCTCCTCGGAGACGCGGGCGAGGTCGACGTCTCGCCGATCGTGACGTCGCGCATCTCGGAGATCAACGGGCGGACGCCCGAGGCCCTGCGTGCGGTCGACGACCGGGAGGCCCGTCCGGAGTCGTGGGCGCTGCGCCGAGAGTACCGCAACACCTACCGAGGCGGGCTGGGCCGCGCCGAAGAGCTGGTGGCCGGACGCTGGTGGGACGGCACGCCGGGCTCCGAGGACGGCACGCTCGTCGACGCAGGCACGCTCGCGCGTCTCTCGCTGGAGGAGGATGTGGCGGAGAGCCTCCGGGTCGGGCTCGGGGACACCATCACGTGGGACGTGGCGGGCGTCCGCATCCCCTCGGTGGTCACGAGCCTCCGACGCGTCGAATGGGAGCGTCTGGAGCCGAACTTCTTCGCCGTCCTCGAGCCCGGCGTGCTCGAAGAGGCGCCGCAGAGCCTGGTGATGGTGGCGCGGATCCCGGATGCGGCCGAGCGCACACGCGTCCAGCGGGACCTGGTCGGGGATTTCCCGAACGTCTCCGCGCTCGACTTCTCACGGGTCCAGGAGGCGATCGAGTCGGTGCTCGGGCGGGTGCGCCAGGCGGTGGCGTTCCTCGGGGGCTTCAGCGCGCTCGCGGGGATCGTCGTCCTCGTCGGCGCGCTGGCCACGTCGCGCGCGCAACGGCTCCGGGAAGGCGCGCTGCTGCGCACGCTCGGCGCGCGCCGCGGTCAGATCCTCACGATCCTCTTCGCGGAGTACGTCGCGCTGGGCTCGATCGCCACGGCGAGCGGGCTCCTCCTGGCCGCCGCGACTTCGGCCCTGGTCGTGCCCCTCCTCTTCGAGATCGACCCGGTGCCGGCCTTCTCGGCGATGGCCGGGATCTGGACCATCGTGGTGGCGCTGACCGTGGTGACCGGCCACCTCGGGTCGTGGGACCTCCTTCGGCGTCCCCCGTTGCCGGTGCTCCGCGAGGCGGCGGAGTAGGGCGCCCGCCGCTCGCGACGAGGGCGGTTCGGCTCAGCCGTCGGCGATCTCCTCGAGGACCGGCTCGGGGAGCCGAACCGTCGGCTCGTGATGGCAACCCTCGCACGGGAGCGGATGAGGGACGCGGAGGCGGCCCGGCTTGACGCGGAACGCCGAGCCGCACCGCGGACACGTGCCGTCGAGATCCCGGAGGGTGAAGCGCTCCACGTACCGCCGGCGGGCGAGAAAGGCGCCCGTGAGGAGCGCGCCGATCGGCCACACCGCGTGGGGCGGGAAGATCGCGGCGAAGGGCGCCACCACGACGAAGATGGCCATCGTGCGCGCGGCCCCGCCGGCCCGCCACGCCCGGCTGCGCGGGAGCACCTTCGCGCGCAGCGGCGTCGGGTCGAAACCGAACAGCGTGGCTTCGCCCTCGATCTCCCACACGCCCTCGTCGTCCCGGGTGGGGAGGCTCACCTCCCGTTCACCCCCGGGCCGCGAAGGCGCGCAGGCGGTCTCCCGCCTCGTGCAGCGTCTCGATGCGCTTGCAGAACACGAAGCGGGCCAGCGAGTGCCCACGCTCCGCGCGGCTGAAGAAGCTCCCGCCCGGGACCGGTGCCACGCCGGCCTCCGCGGTCAGTCGCTTGCCGAACGTCATCGAGTCCTCGTCGCTGAGCGCGGAGAAGTCCGCGAGGACGTAGTAGGCGCCCTGCGGGAACGCGCAACGGAATCCCGCGTCCTGCAACGCCCGGACCAGGACCTCGCCGCGCGCGCGGTACGAGGTGACCATCTCCTCGTAGTAGGCGTCGGGCAGCTCGTCGAGTCCGACGGCACACGCTTCCTGGAGCGGCGCCGGAGCCCCCACCGTCAGGAAGTCGTGCACCTTTCGGATGGCGTCGGTGAGCGCGGCCGGGGCGATGATGGTGCCGATCCGCCAACCCGTGACGCTGAAGGTCTTCGAAAGACCCGAGATCGTGATCGTCCGGTCCCGCATGCCGTCGAAGGTGGCCAGCGGGAGGTGCTCGCCTTCGTAGTAGATGTGCTCGTAGATCTCGTCGGTGATGGCGAGGATGTCGTGCTCCAGACAGATGTCCGCGATGGCCTGCAGCTCCTCGCGGTCGAAGACGCGCCCCGTCGGATTGTTCGGCGTGTTGATGACGATGGCGCGCGTCTTCGGCGTCACCACCTCGTCGAGCATCGCCTTCTCGAGGCGATAGTCCGGTCCCTCGAGCGTCACGAAGACCGGCTTCGCCTCGCAGAGGATCGCGTCCGGGCCGTAGTTCTCGTAGAACGGCTCGAAGACGATGACCTCCTCGCCCGGATCGACGACCGCGAGCATGACCGAGGCCATCGCCTCGGTGCCGCCGCAGGTGACGGTGATCTCCCGCTCGGTGTCGACCTCCATCCCGTAGCAGCGCTCGTACTTGCGTGCGAGCGCGTGGCGCAGCGACGGCGAGCCCCAGGTGATGGCGTACTGGTTGACGTCGTCACGGATGGCGGTGCAGGCGGCTTCCTTCAGGAGCTCGGGTGCCGGGAAGTCCGGGAAGCCCTGCGCGAGGTTCACGGCGTCGTGCTCCCGCGCCACGCGCGTCATCTCGCGGATGACGGACTCGGTGAACGAATGGGTGCGGCGGGCCGTGCGAGTGAGCGGAGTGGTCATTCGAGTGGGTTCGAGGCTCGGGCGGTCGCGGCGACCCGCCGGGGCGCCCGATGATGAACAAGGCTCCGGGCTCGCACAACCGCCTCCGGACGTTGGCCGGGG
>CALJLC010000212.1 GCA_937982605.1 uncultured Gemmatimonadales bacterium
GATTGAGATGGAGGGGACGTATCCGCTGCCCGAGGCGCAGCTCGACCGCTTCATGTTCGAGATCGCCATCGAGCATCTCGGAGAGGAAGACGAGCTCGAGGTCATCCGTTCGACCACGGGGAACCTGAACCCCGTGTTCAGCCACGCGGTCACGGGCCCCGACCTCATCGCCTTCCAGGAGCTGGTACGCCGCGTGCCGGTGTCGGACTCCGTGCTCCGCTACGCGGTCGGGCTCGTGCGGACGACGCGACCGAGCGAGAACGGCAGCGGCCCGGACTTCGTGCGCAAGTGGATCGCGTACGGCGCGTCCCCGCGCGCGGCGCAGTACCTCGTGCTCGGCGCCAAGGCGCGCGCGCTCACCCAGGGGCGCTACCACGTCACCTTCGAGGACATCCAGGCCCTCGCGCAGCCCGTGCTCCGGCACCGGGTGCTGACGAACTTCCACGCCGAGTCCGAGGGCAAGACGTCGTCGGAGCTCGTGCGGATGCTGCTCGAGCACGCGCCGCTCCCCAAGTCGGGCATGTAGGACGGGGGCCCGATGTCGCACCTCCGCCCACGGCACGCCGCCGCCGGCACGCAGTTCCTGGACCCGGCCGTCCTCGGACGGATCGGAAACCTGGAGCTGCTGGCGCGCACCGTCGTGGACGGATTCCTCACGGGGCTGCACCGGTCGCCGTACCTCGGCTTCAGCATGGATTTCGCCGAGCACCGGCCGTACAACCCCGGTGACGACATCCGGCGCATCGACTGGCGGCTCTACGCGCGCACCGACCGGCACTACATCAAGCTGTTCGAGGCGGACACCAACGCGAACTTCTCGGTCCTCCTCGACCTGTCGTCGTCGATGCGCTACGGCAGCCACTCCCTGGCCAAGCTCGACTACGCGCGCTACCTCGCGGCCTGCCTCGCGTACTTCTCGAGCAAGCAGCGTGACCGGGTCGGCCTCGTGACCTTCGACCACGAGATCGTCGACTACGTGCCGCCGTCGATGAAGCACCTCGACACGATCCTGCACACCCTCGACCGGGCCGAGGCCGGTCGACCGGGCAGCCTCGAGGAGCCGCTCCTGCAGATCACCGAGCTGCTCGGCCGCAAGGGCATCCTGGTCGTGATCTCGGACTTCTACGAGGAGCCCGACGCGGTTCTCTCCGCGATCGCCCCGCTGCGCGCGCGCGGCCACGACGTGATCGCCTTCCAGGTCATGGATCCGTACGAGCTCGACTTCCCGTTCCAGGAGGCCTCGGGCTTCGAGGACCTCGAGACCGGCGAGCAGATTCCGGTGATTCCGGGTAAGCTGCGTGACGACTACCTGGCCATGATCCGGGCGCACCTCGGGGGGCTCGAGAAGCGCTTCGCCGACAACCGGATCGACTACACGCTGCTCGACACCTCGAAGCCGCTCGACGAGGCGCTCTTCCGGTACCTGCTCTCCCGGGAAAAGATGAGCCGGACGCGATGAGCCTCGCCTTCCTCGTCCCGCTCTTCCTGGTCGGCTTCGCCGGAATCGTCGTCCCGATCGTCGTGCACCTCACCCGCCGTCAGCGGCGCAACGTCGTGCACTTCCCGTCGCTGATGTTCCTCCGGAAGATCCCGTACCAGGAGCAGCGCAGGCGGCGCATTCAGCACTGGTTCCTCCTGTCCCTCCGTGCTCTGGCGCTCGTCCTGGTGGCGTCGGCCTTCGCGCGGCCGTTCCTGGACCGGTCGGGGCTCGCGGGTGGAGGCGGCGCCGGACCGCGCGAGGTCGTCGTGCTGATCGACCAGTCGTACAGCATGGAGATCGGAGACCAGATCGAGCGGGCGCGCGAGGAGGCCGAGCGCGTGCTCGACGGCCTAGGACCGCTCGATCGCGCCTCGCTGGTCACCTTCGCCCGGGGCGCCACCGTCGTCGCCCGCTCGACCTCCGACCGGATCCGGCTGCGCGGCGCGCTCGACACGCTGCGGGTGTCGTCGGGCGCCACCCGGTACGGGCCGGCGCTCAAGGTCGCGCAGACGATCCTCGAGGAGTCGAACTTCGCCAACGGGGAGGTCTACCTCCTGAGCGATTTCCAGCGGAACGGATGGACCGGAGACGAGGGCGTCCGACTCCCGCAGGGATCGCGTGTGATCCCGATCCCGCTGGGCGAGGAGACCTCGGTCGACAACGCGCTGGTCACGGACGTGGCCCTGCCCCGACAGATCGTCGCCGGACGCGAGCGCATCACCCCCACCGCGCGCATCGTACGCCGTGGAGGCATGACCGCCCGCGACGTGGAAGTGGCGCTCGACATCGACGGCCAGGAGATCCAGAGCCGCACCGTCTCGCTGGAGCCCAATTCCGCCACGACGGTCGCGTTCCAGCCGTTCACGCTCTCCCAGCCGCACACGCGGGGGACCGTCCGTCTGCCCGACGACGCGCTCGGCGCGGACAACACCCATCATTTCGTCCTCTCGCCCGGCACCTCGCTCGGGGTGCTGGTTGCGGAAGGCGCCGCCGCCGCGGGGAACGTGAGCCTCTACCTGAGGGGCGCGCTCGAGATCACCGAGGACGGTCGTTTCGACGTCCGCGGTCGCCGCTCCTCGACGATCCGACCGGTCGACCTGACGGGCGTGCGCGCGGTCTTCCTCAACGACGTCCAGATCGACGGGGCCTCGGCCGAGCGCCTGCGCGCCTTCGTCGAGGAGGGCGGCGGCATCCTCGTCGCCTTCGGACAGGACGGCGGCTGGCCGGCGTCGGCGGCGGACATGCTCCCCGGCACGCCGGGTCGGGTCGAGGATCGAATCCAGGGTCGGGGCGGAAGGCTCGGCTATCTCGACTACGAGCACCCGGTCTTCGAGGTCTTCGCCGGGCCGCGCAGCGGCGACTTCACCGGCGCCCGCTTCTACCGGGCGCGGACCTTCGAGCCTTCGGACTCCGGGGCCGTCATCGCGCGCTTCGACGACGGCTCGGTGGCGCTCGCGGAGCGCCGGCTGGGGCGCGGTCGCGTGCTCGTCTGGATGTCGTCGCTCGACGCCTTCTGGAACGACCTCGCGCTGCAGCCGGTCTACCTCCCCTTCGTCCACCGCCTCGCGGAGTACCTGGGCGGGCGTGCCGAGCCGGTGCCGTGGTTCGTGACCGGGCAGGTCGTCGACCTGGCGGATCCCGCGGCGCTCGAGACGGCCGGGCTCGTCTCGTCGGAGGCGGCCGGACTCGTCGAGGGCCTCGAGCAGGTCGCCCTGGCCCCCGGCGGCGGGAGCGTGCCGCTGCCCGCCGGGGAGGGACCGCGGTACCTCCCCCTGGACGACCATGGCTTCTATACGGTCCGCCAGCCCGGCTCCGACCCCGATCGCCCCTTCGTGATGGCGGTCAACGTCGATCTGGGCGAGTCCGAGCTGAGCCGGATCGATCCCGCCGAGCTGGCGCTCCAGATCGAGGCGCCCTCGGCGGCGCCGGGTGGCGCCCCCGCGCTCGGCGAGGCGGTGTCGCTACAGAGGGAGGATCAGGAGCGGCGGCAGTCGCTCTGGAGATGGCTGCTCCTGGCCGCGCTGGCGTTGTTCGTGGCCGAGACGGTGATCTCGAACTGGATCTCGAGGCGGGCCACCGGAGCCATGGGGGCCGCGGTGGGTTAGCAGGAAGCAGGGATGCACCGGCGTTCGGGAGGTCCGACGCCGGATGACGGGGCAATGGCGGCGTCGGACCGACGGATCGTACGTTGGATGCAGGCGCCGGAACGGGAGGAGAAATGAGGGAGTCCGAGAAGAGACAGGCGCATCAGCGCGTCCACGACGTCGTGCGCGGCGTGCGCTGGCGGTGGCGGACCCGACTCCTGCTGCGTGGCCTCCTTCAGAGCCTCGTCCTCGTCGGCGCGGTCGTCCTCCTCTCCGCGATGGCGCTGGAGCGCGCCCGCTTCGCGCCCGAGGCGGTGACATGGCTGCGGGCGCTCACGTGGGTGACCGCGCTCGGCTCGATCCTCTTCCTCGTCGTGCGACCCCTGCTGCGTCGGGTGACGGACACGCAGGTCGCGCTCTACCTCGAGGAGCACGAGCCGTCCCTGGAGCACGCCGTCACGAGCGTCCTCGACGAGGGCTCGGGCACCGCGTCTCCCGCGCTCGCT
>CALJLC010000213.1 GCA_937982605.1 uncultured Gemmatimonadales bacterium
GCACCCCGCGCAACTTCGGCTTCAGCCCCGCCGCGCGCAGCTTCCGTGCGTTCTCCTGCTGGTCGTAGTCAGTAAAACTGAACGAGTAGTGGTGCATCCCCGCCGTCTCCGCCTTGAAGAGCGCCAGGAAATCGCGCCCGTCCCCGCAATCCAGGAAACAACTCGTCTCGCTCTCGCTCGTCACGCGTAGACCCAGGTGCCGCACGTACCACGCCCGCGACCGCGCAATGTCCGTCACGTTCAGCGCAAGGTGATCCACCGCATCCGCCCGGAACGTCGCCCCTCCGCCGAGTCGGCCCATCTAGCGGCGCACCCGCGTGAGCTCCCGGATCCGGGCTCGCAGCTCCTCAGCGCGCCCGACCGCCTCGAGCTCCGACCACATGAGCTCCACCGCGAGGCGATCCACGAAGCCGGGGGGCGTGCCGCCCAGCCCGGCGTGGGAGAGCCCGTGGGCGGCCCGGAAGGCGTCGATCGCCGTGGCGGTTTCGTCGTCCAGGACGTTCGTCAGCTCGTCGGGGCCGAGCGAGCGCAGGTCCGCCCGGAAGTGGCCGAGCGCACGGAGGATCAGCTTCAGCTGCAGGACGTCGCTCCCCGACGGCTGGGACAGCTCGCGGTAGCCGAGCGTGCCCGAGACGGTGTCGTAGATCCGTCGCAGCTCGGCGACGGGCGTGGGGTGCTCGCAGACGTTGATGTGCACCGTCTGGCCGTCCGGTCGTCGGGCCATCCCCTCGCGGGGGTCGACGACGATGACCGCCGCGGACTGGAGCCGGCCGACCCGGCGGTCTCCCCCGACGCGCTGCCCGGCCGCCAGGGCCCCGACGAGCCGGTCCGCGAGGTGGCGGCCCGAGCCCTCGCTCGCCTCGAAGGCTTCGGACACCGCGTCGATCACCTCCGGCCCCACGAGGACGTTGCCCTGCGCGGCGTAGTTCGGCCCCGAGCGATGACCGGCCCAGGCACCGGGACCGGAGCCCGTGTGCTGCGCGGCACGGCCGTCGACGGAGACGACGCCGACCTGTCTGCGGTCCCGTCCCTCGTCGGCCGCGGTCGCGCGATCGAGTGCCTCCCGTGGAGAGAGCCCGGCCTCCAGCATGTCGAGGAGCTCGGCGCCGTACTCGGTGCGTGTCGAGGCCTGGGTGGCCACCGCGCCCACGCCGGCGCGCACCCACGGCACCCCGTTGCCGACGCACGCGACCCGGGTGGTGACCGCGACACCGGACTCGCCGGTCGACGGGTCGACCGCAGCGATCGAGAAGGTGTGGAAGACGAGGTCGTCTCCCCACGACACGGGCTCCTGAGCCGACAGCCCCGACCCGGTCGCGAGACCGACCGCGACGGCGACGAGGAAGCCGGGGCGCACGCGGGCGCTGCGGGGATCGGAGGCCATCGAGACTCCTGCGCGGAGAGGAAGCGGCGAGGGGAGTCCGGGACGTTGGGTGGGCGGCCCCGACCGTGCAAGCGCCCGGCCCCGTTGAAGATCGGGCGCCCCTCCTCCGTACCGGTACTGCGCTACGGCGAAACCCGGCGGAGCGTCCTATGTTGAGGGCGGATCCGCACCAGAACTACGCACCGAAGGCCCCGCGAGCGGGGCGTCTCAACCCGGAGGTCAGAGGCCATGGGCCTGTTCGACAAGATCCGCGGCGAGCTCATCGACATCATCGAGTGGACCGACTCGAGCCCCAATACCCTCGTCTACCGCTTCGAGCGGCACGGCAACGAGATCAAGAACGGGGCGCAGCTCACCGTCCGCGAGGGCCAGTCCGCGGTCTTCATCGACGAAGGCCAGCTCGCCGACGTCTTCCCGCCGGGCATGTACACGCTCGAGACGGAGAACCTGCCGATCCTCTCCACGCTGAAGGGGTGGAAGCACGGCTTCGAGAGCCCCTTCAAGGCCGAGGTCTACTTCGTGAACACCCGGCAGTTCACGGACCAGAAGTGGGGCACGAAGAACCCGGTCACGATGCGCGACCCGGAGTTCGGACCCGTGCGGGTGCGGGCCTTCGGCACCTACGCCATGCGCATCGACGATCCCGGCAAGTTCATCAAGGAGATCGTCGGCACGGACGGGCACTTCACCCCCGAGGACGTGACCGACCAGGTCCGCAACATCCTGGTGGCCCGCTTCTCCGACGCGATGGCTTCGTCGGGGATCCCCGTCCTCGACATGGCGGCCAACTACGACGAGCTCGGGCAGAAGCTCTCGGGCCGCGTGCACGACGACATGGAGGGGTACGGCATCGAGCTCCGGACCCTCCTCGTCGAGAACATCTCGCTGCCCCCCGCGGTGGAGGAGGCGCTCGACCGGCGCACCAGCATGGGCGTCATCGGCGACCTGGACCAGTACACCAAGTTCCAGACCGCCGAGGCGATCGGGGACATGGCGAAGCAGGACGGAGGTGGCGGCGGCATGATGGCCGGCGGCATGGGCGCCGGGATGGGCTTCGCCATGGCCAACCAGATCGGACAGTCGATGAGCGGAGGGCAGCAGACCCCTCAGCAGGGCGGCGCAGCGCCCCCGCCCCTCCCGCAGGGCCCCCGCTTCTTCGCGGCCATCGGGGGCCAGCAGACCGGCCCCTTCGACGAAGCCGCGCTCAAGATCCAGATCCAGACGGGGAACGTGACGCGCGAGACGCTCGTGTGGACCGAAGGGATGGCCGACTGGACGGCGGCCGGCGAGGTCGCCTCGGTCGCGAAGCTCTTCGGTGCCACCCCGCCCCCGCTCCCGGGCAGCTGAGGCGGAGCCGCATGACGCCTGCGGGGGGCGGCCGCGCCGGTCGTGGCCGCCCCGTCCTTCCCCCCGCCGGTGCCTCCCGCCCGTGAGGGCCGCGTGAGCGACGGCGCTCGCCAGTTCCCGTGCGAATCGTGCGGGGCGAAGGTCGAATTCGCGCCCGGCAAGGACGCGCTCGAGTGCCCCTACTGCGGCAGGCTCACGCATCTGCCCGGCTCGAAGGACGGGATCGAGGAGCAGGACTTCGCGTCGGTCGACTCGATCGGGGACGACGCCGAGACCGAGGAGGTCGTCTCCGTCCAATGTCAGTCGTGCGCCGCGCTGGTCGAGCCCCAGCCCACCCACGAGGCCTTCCCCTGCCCGTACTGCGGCTCCAGCATCGTCACGCAGGAGCGCTCGCAGCGGCTCATCAAGCCGCAGGCGGTCCTCCCCTTCCGGGTGCCGCGCGACGACGCCAAGAAGGCGTTCCGGAAGTGGGTGCGCACCCGCTGGTTCGCGCCCAACGCCCTGAAGAAGCTGGCCCGCATCGAGGACCGCCTTCAGGGGCTCTACACGCCGTACTGGACCTACGACTCCGACACCGTGAGCCGGTACACCGGCCGGCGAGGGGAGGAGTACACCGTCACGGTCACCCGAAACGGCAAGACCACTCGGGAGACCCGGGTGCGCTGGTACCCGGCCGCCGGGACGGTCGCCCGCTCCTTCGACGACATGCTGGTCGTCGGCTCGGAGTCGCTCCCCCGCAAGCTGGCGGAGGCCCTCGAGCCCTGGGACCTCGGCAACCTGGTCGCCTACCAGGACGAATACCTCTCCGGCTTCTCGGCCGAGCGCTACCAGGTCGACGTCAAGCGCGGCTGGGCCCGGGCCACCGAGCGGATGGACGACGTCATCCGGAGCGACGTGCGGCGCGACATCGGCGGAGACCGTCAGCAGATCGACTCGCTGCACACCCGGTACAGCGCCGTCACCTTCAAGCACGTGCTGCTGCCGCTCTGGATCTGCTCCTACCGGTACAAGGCCAAGGTCTACCGCTTCCTCGTCAACGCGCGCACCGGAGAGGTCCAGGGCGAGCGCCCGTGGAGCTGGGTCAAGATCACGCTCGCGGTGCTGGCCGTCGTGGCGGTCTTCCTCTTCTTCCGGTGGCTCGAGACCCGGTGAAGGGGAAACACGCGCTTCTCCCGCGCGTAAGACGGTGTTCGATTGCTTCGGCTCTTTTCGGGCCCCTGCGGCCCGCTCCTTCAGCAACAGAGGCGACTTCATGAAGCGGATGGCCCTCCTCCTCGCCGCGGGCGCGCTCGCGTCCACGACGCCCGTCGCGGCCCAGTCGTTCGGCAACGCGGTCGTCG
>CALJLC010000214.1 GCA_937982605.1 uncultured Gemmatimonadales bacterium
GCCCCGATCCTCTCGCGCTGTCAGCGGTTCGACCTGCGACGCATCGGCGTCTCGGACATCGTCGCCCAGCTCGGCCGCGTCCTCGAGGGGGAGGGCTCGTCCGCCCCCGACGACGCGCTGCGCCTCATCGCCCGCAAGGCCGACGGGGGGATGCGCGACGCGCTGTCGCTCCTCGACCAGGTGCTCTCGCTCTCCGGGGGCTCGGTCGAGGTCGAGGCCGTGCGTCGGGTGCTCGGCCTCGTCGAGGAGGAGCGCTACGTCGAGCTCCTCGACATCCTGCGGGACGGACGGCACGAGGAGGTCTTCGGCCTCGTCGAGCGGCTCGTGGACGAGGGCTACGACCTGGTGGAGTTCTACCACGGCCTCCTCGACGTCCTGAGGATCCTCCTGAGGCTGCGACTTTCGCCCGGCGCGGAGGTGGACCTCCAGGAGGACGTCCGGGCCCAGCTGGGCGAGCGTGCCACGGCCTTCACCCCGGGCGACCTCGTGCGCATGCTCACCGCCGCGGCGGACCTCGAGAGCCAGGGCAGCCTGCGCCGGAGCCCGAATCCGCGCCTCCCCATCGAGATGCTCCTCCTCCGCATGAGCTTCCTCGACCGTACGGTCTCCCTCGAGGAGCTCATCGGAGCGCTCGGCGGGGCTCCCGTGCCGTCCGGCGGGTCCGGCGCGTCCGGACCCGGGGGTGGGGGACGGGTGGGGGCCGGTTCGGCGGCCGCGTCCGGGGACGGTTCCTCCGCGAAGGCGCAGGCGGCTCCCGCGGGGGCCGCCACGGCTCCGACCGAGCCCGGGCCCCCCGGCGGCGGGGCGGGGGCGTCCGACGCGGTCGATGCCGGCGCGACGGGCGCCCCACCGGACGCTCCCGCGGTCACCCCGGAGCCGGGCGACGACGTGGTGGAGGCGTGGCACCGGTACCTCGATGCGGGACGCGGCCTGCCGCCGGGGCTCGCGGCTTTTCTGATGTCGGCGGCGGCGCGGGACGAAGGTGGCGTGCTCGTGCTGCGGCCGATTCCCGGGCCGGCGTACGAGCGCATGTCCTCCGCGTCCGTGACGGCATCGCTGCGTGACGGCCTCGCACCCTGGCTGACGCGGCGTCCCGAGATCGTCGTGGAGGCCCCGACGGACGCCGCGCCGGCCGCCCCCCGGATCACGCGGGAGGAGGTGCAGCGGGACACGCTCCAGGCCCTGTACCGCCAGGAACCGCGCCTGGAGCGGGCTGTACTAGAACTCGACCTCGAGCTCATGGACTCGTAGCCCCGGTACCGGATGACCGATCTCTCGCAGTTGATGCAGCTGTCGCAGCAGCTGCAGGCCCGGATGACCGAGCTCCAGGAGTCGCTCGAGTCCAAGACGATCTCGGCCTCGTCGGGTGGCGGCATGGTCACCGTGACCGTGGACGGAAAGGGCCAGGCCAAGCGGGTCCAGATCGACCCGACGTGCGTCGACCCGCGCGACGTCGAGATGCTCGAGGACCTCGTGCTCGCGGCGATCAGCGAGGCGCAGTCGAAGGCGCAGGCCGAGTACGAGAAGGAGATGCGCAAGGCCACGGGCGGCCTCCCGATGAACATCCCGGGCCTGCCCAAGCTCTTCTAGCGGCAGAGCTTCCCTAGCGTCCCCGGCCGGTGTCCGCGATCGAACGCCTGACCGACGAGCTCGGGCGCCTGCCCGGGATCGGTTCCAAGACCGCCCTGCGCCTCGTCCATCACCTCATGAAGGGGTCCAAGGACGACACCCGCCGCCTCGCCCGCGCCCTCGTCGACCTCGCCGACAAGGTCCGCGCCTGCGACGTGTGCGGGAACTTCTCCGAGGCCGAGCTCTGCGCCATCTGCGCCAATCCCCGCCGGGACGCCTCGGTCCTGTGCGTCGTCGAAGAGGCGTACGAGGTGGGGGCGATCGAGCGGACGGGGCAGTACCGCGGCGTGTTCCACGTGCTCGGCGGGCGTCTCTCGCCCCTCGACGGGGTCGGGCCCGAGGAGCTCAACGTCGCCTCGCTCCTGGCCCGGATCGACCGTTCCGGCGGGGAGATCGTCGAGGTCATCGTCGCCACGAACGCCAGCGTGGAAGGGGAGGCGACCGCCGTCTTCCTCGAGCAGGAGATCCGACCCCTCGGCCCCCGGGTCACGCGCCTGGCCCGCGGGATTCCGGTCGGGAGCGATCTCGAATACGTTGATGGGACAACGATTGCGCAGGCGCTGGCGGGCAGACGGGAAATCGGATGATGGACAAGAGGTTGCGGGCGGCAGGGTTCACGGTGATCGCGGCGGCGGCGGCCGGAGCGGTGGCCGCCCTGATCATTCGGGGGCAGATCTCGCGGCATCAGCGGGATCTCTTCAGCCCCCGCGCCTTCAAGCGACTCGCCGCCCTCGGCCACATCAGCCGGGAGCCCGCCTCGGTCGACCTGATCCGCCTCCTTCGGGATTTCATCGCGTGGGAGCCGCGCAAGATGCTGCGCGAGCGGGCCCAGGCGATCGTGGACCGGATGCTCGACGACGCGGAGCGACTGCGGGTCGAAGCCCGGGCCGAAACCGTCTGAGCACGGCGACCTTGCACCCGTCGACGGGGGTGCCGAAGTTACGGGCTGTACCGCTTTTCGGCCTCTTTCGGAGCGCGTCGTGCCCGGCGCGCTGGCCCGTTTCCCACTGGTATCGATCGGAGATCTCGTGCCCGCACGACACACCAC
>CALJLC010000215.1 GCA_937982605.1 uncultured Gemmatimonadales bacterium
CGTAGCGGCTGCCAGACCCCGGGACCCTCCTCGCTGTCCACCCCGTAGTGCTTCACGTCCCGGGCGACCCCGACCACGGTCATCCAGTTCGGGTCGTCGCCCAGCTCCGTGCCCGGCGCGAGCCGCGCCCCGATCGGATCGTCGAGGTGGGAGAGGTGGGTGCGGACGAAGGTCTGGTTGACGATGACCGCGCGGGTTCCGTCCTCCCGCCCGTCGAAGTCGTCGAAGCCCCGGCCCGCCACGAGCTCGACCCCGACCGTCTCGAAGTACTCCGGGCTCACGACGCGGTTGAGCACCACAGGGTTGGCCTCGTCTTCCGCTCGCGGCGGCGCCCCGTCGACCATGAAGAACCAGCCCCAGTGCCCCCCGAGCGGGAGCGCGCTGCCGAGGGCGGCAGAGCGGATCCCCGGCACGCGGGCGAGCTCGTCGACGTAGCGCTCCGCGAAGGCGTAGCGAGCCTCGGCGTCCTCGTAGCGCTGGGACGGAAGCGAGAGCGAGTAGCTCACGAGGCCCTCCGCCCGGAAGCCCGGGTCCACCTTGCCGAGCCGCTGCACGTCGAGGAGGCTCAGCCCCCCGACCACCAGGAGCGCCATGGCGAGCGCCACTTCACCGGCGACCAGGATCCCGAGCGCGCGCCGTCGCCCGATCGAGGCGGTCGAGCGCGCGCCGACCAGCCCCTCGGCCCGGGACGCCTGCAGGGCGGGCAGGAGCCCGAAGAGCACCGCCGCGACCGCGGTGATCCCCACGACGAAGGCGAGGAAGGCCGCGTCGAGATCGAAGGAGACCCACGGGGGGAACTGGTCGGCCAGGGGCGCGGTGAGCGCCCCGGAGCCCCAGATCCCCAGCGCGAGCCCGGCCCCGCCACCCAGCGCCGCGAGCACGAGGCTCTCCGTGAGGAGCTGCCGCATGATCCTTCGCCGAGACGCCCCGAGCGCGCTGCGCAGAGACAGCTCACCGCCACGCGCGAGGGAGCGCGCGAACATCAGCGCGGCGATGTTGGCGCAGGCGATCAGGAGCACGATCGCCACGGACCCCATGAGGAAGCCCGAGCCGACCCGGTAGTCGCCCAGGTAGCGCTCGCGCAGCGAGTGGATCACCGGAGACGAGATCTCGTTGACCTCGAACTCCGGGATCATCGCCTTGTGCACCGCCAGCAGGTCCTCGCGCGCCTGCTCGATCGTCACCCCCTCGGCCAGGCGGCCGAAGCCGTTGAGTCCCCAGCCGTTGAAGTCGGCGGGATCGGCGCGCAGGGGGATCCACATGTCGACGTCGGCCACGAAGTCGGCCTCCGGCGGCAGCACCCCGATGACCTCGACCGGGAATCCGTTGATCGTGAGCGTCGTCCCGAGGACATCCGGGTCCGATCCGAAGTGCTGCGCCCAGGCCCCACGCGAGATCATCCCGCCCCGCGGGCCGTCCGGGTGGTCCTCTTCCGGTCCGAAGAAGCGGCCGAGCTCGGGCTCGATCTTCAGCACGTCGTCGATGTCGTGCGTGGCGAGCAGGTAGGAGAGCCGCACCGGCGACCCGTCGATCAGCGCGTTGCCGCCGCCTCGATCGAACACCGCCATCGACTCGAACGTCGTGTTCTCGGCGCGCCAGCGGTCGAAGTCGCGGTACGCGATGCTGAGGAACTCCAGGTCCCACTGCGGCGCTGTCTCGTCGATGTCGACGAGCCGGTCCGGGTTCTCGAACGGCAGCGGCCGCAGGAAGAGCCCGTTGACCACGCGGAAGACCGCCGCGTTGCCGGCCACGCCGACCGACATCAGCAGGATGATCGTGAGCGCGTACGTCGGCTGACGCACGAGCTGTCTCAACGCGAAGCGCACATCACCGAGCAGGGCGTTCATCTGCTCCCCCATCGTCAGGGCCGTCGCCGGCCGTCCACCTCCACGCAGCACGTCGAGCCACTCGAGCGCCGCCCCCCGAACCGCATCCCACGCCAGCGGGATCCAGAAGGAGGGGCCCGTCCCCCGCCCCGCCGCTCTCCGCTCGCGCACCATCTCCTCGTAGACCCGCTCCATGCGCGGCCCGTCGTGCTCTCGCGCCTCGCGCGGGTAGAGCCGCAGCAGGACCCGGTACCACGACCGGGCCGGGCGATCGCGCGTGCTCACGCCTCCGCCTGCTCCGCGGCCCGCGCCCAGCGTGCCCGCCGCTCCGCCTCTCCCCTCCGCCGGGCGCGCCCCTCGTCCGAGAGCGCGTAGTACTGTCGGCCCTCGTCGTCGGGCTCGTCGTCCGGCGCCTCGACCGAGCGGATGAGACCCCCCTCCTCAAGCTTCGAGAGCGAGCGGTAGAGCATGGCCGGCCACAGCTTCACCTGCTCGTCGGTCTGGTCGAGCACCGCGCGCTGGATCGCGTAGCCGTGCAGATCGCGCTGAGACAGCGCGAGCAGGATCTGGAAGTACTGGGTCTTCAGCGGGCGCGAGATCATGGGCTGCCGAGGATTGCTATCAACTGATATTGATACCGATTGATAGTATTTCGGCCCGCGGCCCGCAAGGGGCCGTCGGAGCACACCGCTGTCCGGAGCCGGCGGGACCCGTCCCGGGGGGCGGGCCGCCGAGCCCACGATCTAACGCCGCACGGCGATCGACTGGACCTCGAATCGGGCCCCGAAGAGCAGCGTCCCCGAGCCGAGGTAGGCCCGGGCGGGGAAGTCGCCGGTGAAGTAGGTCCGGTACACCGAGTTGAAGGCGTCGTAGTCCGACACGTCCGAGGAGTAGACCTGCACGTACACCAGGTCGTCCATCGTCATGCCGGCCGCGTCGAGGGTCGCTCGCACGTTGTTGAGGACGAGCGTCGCCTCGCGCTCCGCGGTCGTGGGGATCGAGCCGTCCGCCTCGCGGCCGATCGTGCCGCTCAGGTAGAGGGTCTCCCCCACACGCACGGCACCGCTGAAGGGGAGCACGTCGGGCCCGTCGGCCGGCGACCGGGGGGCGATGACCTCGCGGTCCTGCGCCGTAGCCGGGCTCGGGTCGGCCGCGAGCGCGACGGTGAGGACGACGAGCGCGGCCCGGATCAGCGGGGTTCGCGTCGAGGGGGCGGGGCGTCGTGCATGGCGGGTCGGGGGTCGGAGCGTCATCGGATCCTCGGCGGCGGGCGTGTGAGGCCGGCGGCGGGGTGCCGCGGCCGGGCGGGAGGACGGTAGCGGCGCCCGAGTCGGCCCCGCCAGGAGCGTCCGGCAGGGCCGACTCGCCGTACCGGCAGTGGACGATTCGGGACCGTCGGCCGACCTCGCTGCCCTGCCCTTGCGTCCCGATCGCGCTTCTGTATTTTATCACTCCGTTAATTAACAGATAGCTTAATTATGCAACCGGCCGCATCCGATCACCTCAGCGACGTCTTCGCCGCGCTGGCCGACCCGACGCGTCGGGCGATCCTCGCGCAGCTCACCACCGGGACCAGAACGGTGAACGAGCTGGCGGAGCCGTTCGACGTGACGCTGCCGGCCATCAGCCGGCACCTGAAGGTCCTGGAGCGGGCCGGGCTCCTGGTGCCGGGCCCCGGCTCGCGCACCGGGGT
>CALJLC010000216.1 GCA_937982605.1 uncultured Gemmatimonadales bacterium
CGTCGCCGAGGCTGTTCACCGTCGTCACGCCGTAGCGGGCGAAGAGCTCGAGGTCGCCACGGATGCGCGCGGCTTCTCCGGTCACGGAGGGGTCGGCCCAGAGACCGCTCGCGTGCGCGTGGGTGTCGACGAATCCGGGAAGCACCCAGCGGCCGGAGAGATCGACCTCCCGGAGAACCTCCGCGCCTTCGGGGACCTCGCCGCCGGTGGTGACCGCGAGCACGCGGCCTTCGGAGACGTAGATCGTGGCGTCGGGCCGGGCGGGCGCACCCGTTCCATCCCAGACGGTGGCCCCGGAAAAGGCGATCACGGAACGAGGCTCCTCCGCGGGCGCGCAGCCGGCGAGGAGCGCGGTGAGCGCGAGGAGCGCCGGCGCGGTCAGGGTCGGTGAAGTGGTCATGCGCCACGGTACCGGCGCGGCGACACGTCGGCAAAGGCGTAGGGCCCCGCCAGGTGCTGGCTCGCCGGGCGCGCCCGGCGTATCATCAGGCAGCGACGCCCCCGAAAGTCGTTGGGGCGCGGGGGCTTTGGCGGGTTGCGGCGGCTCCGGAGCCCCATCTCCCGGATCGCGGATGGACGCGATGGCAGTCAGGACTCTCGTTTCAACCCTCACCCTCGGCGGCGTGGCGCTCTCGCTGGGCGCGGCCGGAGGCGCGTGGAGTGGCGGCGGACCGTCGCCCGCACCGATCCCGGCGTACTCCGTGGATCGCACCGCGCACGCCGCGCGGCCCGGAACGGCCGTCGACGCCGCCGACCGTGAGCTCGTCGAGGAGTACTGCGTGCGCTGCCACAACGAGCGGCGGCTGCGCGGCAACCTGAGCCTGGAAGGGTTCGATCCGGCCCGGGCGCACGAGGAGGCCGAGGTCGCCGAGCGGATGATCCGGAAGCTCCGGGCCGGGATGATGCCGCCTCCGGGCGCCGCCCGTCCGGCCGGGGACTCGCTCACCGCGCTCGTCGAGCGGCTCGAGCGTCGGATCGACGAGGAGGCCGCGCGCGCGCCGGATCCGGGCACCCGGACGTTCCAGAGGCTGAACCGCGCGGAGTATGCCCGCTCGATCCGCGCGCTTCTCGGCCTCGAGGTCGACCCTGGCGCCTGGCTCCCGCTCGACACGAAGAGCGAGAACTTCGACAACATCGCGGACGCCCAGCTCCTCTCGCCGACGCTGCTCGACGCGTACCTGACCGCGGCCGCCGAGATCGCGCGCCTGGCGGTCGGGGACCTCGCGGCGGCCGAACGGGACGTCACCTACAGCGTCTCGGGCTACGCCTCGCAATCCGAGCGCGTGCCGGGCGCGCCCTTCGGCACGCGGGGGGGTGTGTCCGTCGTGCACACCTTCCCGGCCGACGGCGACTACGTCTTCTCGGTCGTCTTCGAGCACACCACCACGGGCGACGGCTTCGCAGGCCAGCTCGAGCGCGGCGAGCGCGTCGAGATCTCGATCGACGGGGAGCCGGTGGCGCTCCTCGACGTGGACGCGTGGCTGAGCTACGCCGATCCGTGGGGCATCACGATGCGCACCGACCCGATCGCGGTGCGGGCCGGCCCCCACCGGGTCAGCGCGGCGTTCCTGCGGACCGCCGAGGGCCCGGTCGACGACCTCATGTCGCCGCACGACTGGTCGATCGCCGACCGGCACACCGGGATGGGCGGGTACGGGCTCACGCTCCTGCCGCACCTCCGCGACCTCGTCGTCTCGGGCCCCGCGCGCGCGACCGGGATCTCCGACCATCCGGTCCGGCAGCGGATCTTCACCTGCCGTCCGACCGGCCCCACGGAAGAGCGCCCGTGCGCCCGGTCGATCGTCGAGCGGCTGGCGTCCGAGGCGTACCGGCGGCCGGCCCGGGCGCGCGACGTCGAAGCGCTCATGCGCTTCTACGACGAGGGGGCGACCGAGGGCGGCTTCGAGATCGGGGTTCGGACCGCGCTGCAGGCGATGCTCGCCAGCCCGTACTTCGTCTTCCGCTTCGAGGCGCCGGGCTCGGCCGCAGGTCCCGACCGCTCCGTCGTGTCGCTCGACGACCACGCGCTGGCCACGCGGCTGTCGTACTTCCTGTGGGGGCTCCCGCCCGACGAGGCGCTGCGCTCGGCGGCCGACGCCGGGACGCTCTCGGACCCCGCCGAGCTGGACGCTCAGACGAGACGGATGCTGGCCGATCCGCGCGCCGAGGCGCTCGCGACCCGGTTCGCCGCCCAGTGGCTCCGCCTCCAGGACCTCGAGAAGGTCCACCCCGACACCTACTGGTTCCCCGACTACGACCAGCAGCTCGCCGACGCCATGCGTCGGGAGACCGAGCTCTTCTTCGCCGACGTCGTTCGCCAGGACCGGAGCCTCTTCGAGCTGTACACCGCGGACCACACTTTCGTGAACGAGCGGCTGGCGCGGCACTACGGGATCCCGGGCGTGCGCGGCGACCACTTCCGCCGGATCGCCTACCCGGACGGGCGCCGACGCGGCATCCTCGGACACGGGAGCGTCCTCACGCTGACGTCGCACGGGGACCGGACCTCCCCGGTGCTTCGCGGCAAATGGGTGATGGAGGTGCTCATGGGCACGCCTCCGCCCCCGCCGCCCCCGGGCGTGCCCGATCTGGAGGAGACCGACGCCGCCGACGACGGGCGCGCGCTCTCGACGCGAGAGCGGATGGAGGCCCACCGGGCCAACCCGACGTGCAACTCGTGCCACCGCTTCATCGATCCGATCGGGCTCGCGCTCGACGCCTTCGACGTGACCGGGCGGTGGCGGATCCGCGAGAACGGCACGCCGATCGACACCCGCGGCGAGCTATACGACGGCACCCCGATCGATTCCCCGGGAGCGCTCGTCGACGCGCTGCTCCGCCGGCCCGAGCCGCTCGTCCGGACCTTCACCCAGAACCTCATGGCGTACGCGCTCGGGCGCCGGGTCGAGTACACGGACCAGCCGACGATCCGGGCCATCGAGCGCGCCGCGGCCGAGGAGGGGTGGCGCCTCTCGGCGTTCGTCCGGGGCGTGGTGGCGTCCGACGCCTTCCGGCTCCGGCGCGAGCCTGTAAGCACTGACGACGCGCCGGGTGTCTTACAGGAGATGAGCGGCGATCTCGGCTCGGACGGACATCCGCGATGAACTACGTGACCGGCAGGCACCTCGAGCGACGCACCTTCCTCAAGGGGATGGGCGCGTCCGTGGCGCTGCCGCTCCTCGACGCGATGGTGCCGGCGGGCCGCCTCTCGGCCGCCGCGGCCGACGAGCCGACGCGGCTCGTCGCCATCGAGCTCGTGCACGGCGCGGCCGGCTGCGCCGAGTGGGGCGCCACGCAGAACCTGTGGGACCCGGCGGAGGTCGGGAGGGACTTCGACCTCACGCCGAGCGCGCTGAGCCCGCTCGAGGCGTGGCGCGAGCACCTCACGATCGTCAGCAACACCGACGTGCGCATGGCCGAGGCGTTCGAGGCCAACGAGATCGGCGGCGACCACTTCCGTTCGAGCGCGGTCTTCCTCACGCAGTCGCATCCGAAGCAGACGCGCGGCTCGGACGTCTTCGCCGGCACGTCGCTGGACCAGATCTACGCGCGCCGGTTCGGGCAGGACACGCCGATCCCGTCGATGCAGCTCTGCATCGAGCCGGTCGACCAGTCCGGCGGCTGCGCGTACGGCTACTCCTGCATCTACACCGACACGATCTCGTGGGCCTCGCCCACCGAGCCGCTCCCGATGATCCGGGACCCGCGCACGGTCTTCAACCTGCTCTTCGGGGCGGGAAGCGACGCGGCCGACCGGGCCAGCCGGCGCCGGACGAACGCGAGCATCCTCGACTGGATCACCGACGAGATCGGGTACCTGAAACGGGAGCTCGGGCCGGGCGACACGCAGCGGCTCGAGCGCTACCTGGACAACGTCCGAGAGCTGGAGCGGCGCATCCAGGGCGTCGAGGCGCGCAACTCGACCGGAGAGGAGCGCGAGCTCCCGGGCGCCCCGGCGGGCGTGCCCGACTCCTTCGAGGAGCACATGCGCCTCATGTTCGACCTGCAGGCGCTCGCCTTCGCCTCGAACATGACGCGCGTCTTCTCGTTCAAGACGGGACGAGACGCCTCGGGCCGGGTGTACCCGGAGAGCGGGACCGACCGGCCCTTCCACCCCGCGTCGCACCACGGGGGCCGCGAGGAGGCGATCCTCGATTTCCACAAGATCAACCGGTACCACGTGAGCATGCTCCCGTACTTCCTCCAGCGGCTCCAGGAGCTCGAGGAAGGCGACGCCACCATGCTCGACAAGACGATGATCGTCTTCGGATCGCCCATGGCGGACGGCAACGTGCACAACCACCGACGCTGCCCGCTCGTGCTCCTCGGCGGCGCCAACGGCGCCCTGGACGGCAACGTCCACCTCAAGGCGCCCGACGGCACCCCGATGGCCAACGCCATGCTGAGCCTGCTCCACGAGCTCGGGCTGGACGACATGCGGAGCTTCGGGGACAGCACGGGTACCTTCTCCCTGCGCGCGTCTTCGGCAGGGACCAGCGCGGGGTGATCGGGATCCGCATGCGGAACGAACCAGGACGGGGAACCACACCGGAATGACGGCAACGAAGCTCACCTCGGCGATCCTCCTCGCGAGCGGCCTCGGCCTCGCGGCCACCGCGGACGCCCCCGACTTCCCCGGCGCCGCCTCGTTCGGCGAGGCGGCCGTCGTCCGGCCCTCCGCGGCACCGGACGCGGGGACGCTCCCGAGCATCGACGACAACGCGGTCATCCAGGAGTACTGCGTCCGCTGTCACTCGGACCGTCGCATGCGGGGCAACCTCTCGCTGGAGGACTTCGACGCCACGCGGCCCGAGGCGATGGGCGAGGTGGCCGAGAAGATGGTCGTGAAGCTGCGCGCCGGCATGATGCCGCCGCCCGGCGTCTCCCGGCCCGAAGGCGATACGCTCACGGCGCTCGTGGTCGCGCTCGAGGAGCGCCTCGACGCCGTGGCCGAGCGCGCCCCGAACCCCGGGGTGCGGACCTTCCAGCGGCTGAACCAGGCCGAGTACGCCGCCTCGATCCGCGACCTCCTCGGCCTCGAGATCGACGCGGCCGACTACCTGCCGCCGGACACGAAGAGCGCCAACTTCGACAACATCGCGGACGTGCAGATGCTGTCCCCGACGCTCCTCGACGCCTACCTCAACGCGGCGGCCGAGATCAGCCGCCTGGCGGTGGGCGATCCGCACGCGACGTCGACCGAAGCGCAGTATCCGGTCTCGCGCTGGGCCTCCCAGACCGAGCGGGTGGAGGGCGCGCCGTACGGAACGCGGGGCGGGGTGTCGGTCGTGCACACCTTCCCGGCCGACGGCGAGTACGTCTTCCGCTTCTCCTTCCACCACGAGACCACCGGCACGGCGGTCGGCAACGGGGCCTCGAACCTCAACACGACGCCGGAGTCGCCCGAGCAGGTCGAGATCTCGATCGACGGGGAGCGGGTCGCGCTCGTCGACATCGACCGGTGGATGCACGTCTCGAACCCGACCGGTGTGGAGCTGCGGACCGATCCGATCATGGTCACGGCGGGTCCGCACCGGGTCACGGCTGCCTTCATCCAGAAGGCCGAAGGGCCCGTGCAGGACCTGATCTCGCCGCACGAGTGGTCGCTCGCCAGCACCGCGATCGCGGGGACGTACGGCATCATGTCCCTGCCGCACATGCGCGACCTCGTGGTCGTGGGGCCGGAAACCGTCACCGGCGTCTCCGACAACCCGGTCCGCCGCGCCATCTTCACCTGCCGTCCGACGGCGCCCTCCGAGGAGCGCGCCTGCGCCGAGGAGATCATCGAGCGGCTGGGCTCGGAGGCGTTCCGGCGCCCGCTCACCGACGACGACCGCCGGGCGCTGCTCGGCTTCTACGAGTACGGCGCCGAGGACGGCGGCTTCGAGATCGGCGTGCGCACCGCGCTCGAGGCGATGCTCGCCAGCCCGCACTTCGTCTTCCGCTTCGAGGAGGCTCCGGAGGACCTGCGGGACCGGGACGTCTATCCCGTGTCCGACGAGGATCTGGCCGCGCGCCTCTCCTACTTCCTCTGGGGCTCGCCGCCGGACGCCGAGCTGCGCCGCCTCGCCGAGCGGGGAGAGCTCTCGGACGACGACGTGCTCGAGCAGCAGGTCCGCCGCATGCTCGCCGACCGCCGCTCTGAGGCGCTCGGGAGCCGCTTCGCGGCCCAGTGGCTGCGCCTCCAGGACCTCGACAAGGTCCACCCGGACGTGCGGATCGAGCCCGACTACCACCAGCAGCTCGCCGACGCAATGCTGCGCGAGACCGAGCTCTTCTTCACGAGCCTCGTGCGGGAGGACCGGCCGGTCTTCGAGCTGTACACGGCGGACTGGACGTATCTGAACGAGCGGCTGGCGCGCCACTACGGCATCGAGGGCGTGACCGGCGACGCGTTCCGACGCGTGCCGTACCCCGAGGGCTCGATGCGCCGCGGAGTCTTCGGCCACGCGAGTGTCCTCACGCTCACCTCGATGGCGGGGCGGACCTCTCCCGTGCTCCGGGGCAAGTGGGTCATGGAGGTCGTCATGGGCACCCCGCCGCCGCCTCCGCCTCCGGGCGTTCCGACGCTCGAGGAGACGGAAGAGGCCGAGGAGGGGCGTGTGCTCACCACGCGGGAGCGCATGGAGATCCACCGCGCCAACCCGACGTGCAACGCGTGCCACCGCTTCATGGACCCGATCGGGCTCTCCCTCGACAGCTACGGCGTGACGGGCAAGTGGAGGCTGCGCGACAACGGCAACCCGCTCGACACGCGCGGCGACTTCTACGACGGCACGCCGATCAACAACCCGGCCGAGCTGCAGGAGGCGCTCCTCAAGCGCCCGATCCCGCTCGTTCGGACCTTCACCGCCAACCTCATGGCGTACGCCCTGGGGCGGCGGGTCGAGTACTACGACCAGCCCGTGATCCGACGGATCGTGCGTGACGCGGAGGAGGAGGACTACCGCATGTCCGCCTTCTTCCTGGGCGTGGTCAGGAGCGACGCATTCCGGATGCAGGCCGTGCCCGCGACCGCCGAGGACGGGGCCGACCGCTGAGACCGAGCGCCCACGCGGGCGCATGGAGAGAGAACGCATGGAGTTCATTTCGGGGACCACGCTTCCGCGACGCACCTTCCTGCGCGGCATGGGTGCTTCGGTGGCGCTGCCGCTGCTCGACGCGATGGTGCCCGCCGGGCGGCTGCGCGCCACGGGCGGAGCACTCGACCAGACCGATCCGACCCGCCTCGTGGCGATCGAGCTCGTGCACGGCGCGGCCGGCAGCTCGGAGTGGGGGGCCACGCAGAACCTGTGGTCACCGGCCGACGTGGGCCGGAACTTCGATCTGACTCCGAGCTCGCTCCTGCCGCTCGACGAGTGGCGCGACTACCTGACGATCATCAGCAACACCGACGTCCGGATGGCCGAGGCGTTCGAGCCCAACGAGATCGGGGGGGACCACTTCCGCTCGAGCGCGGTCTTCCTCACTCAGTCTCATCCGAAGCAGACGGAGGGCTCGGACGTCTTCGTCGGCACCTCGCTCGACCAGATCCACGCGAACCGCTTCGGGCAGGGCACGCCGATTCCCTCGATGCAGCTCTGTATCGAGAACGTCGACCAGGCCGGTGGCTGCGCGTACGGCTACTCGTGCGTCTACACCGACTCGATCTCCTGGTCGTCTCCGACCGAGCCGCTCCCGATGATCCGCGACCCGCGCGTGGCCTTCGACATGCTCTTCGGCGCGGGCGGCACGCCGGAGGAGCGCGCCCGCCGGAGGCGTACCAGCGGCAGCATCCTGGACTGGATCACCGAAGACATGGCGCGCATGCGCCGTCGCCTCGGACCGGCCGATCACGCGCGGGTGGACCGCTACCTCGAGAACGTCCGCGAGATCGAGCGGCGCATCCAGGGCGTCGAGGCGCAGAACCGCTCCGGGGAGGAGCGTGAGCTGCCCGGGGCGCCGGCCGGCGTGCCCGACTCCTTCACCGAGCACATGCAGCTCATGTTCGACCTGCAGGCGCTCGCCTTCGCCTCGGACATCACCCGCGTCTTCTCGTTCAAGACCGGGCGGGACGCCTCTTCGCGCGTGTATCCGGAGAGCGGGACGGAGACGCCCTTCCACCCGGCGTCGCACCACGGGGGCCGGGAGGCCGCGATCCTCGACTTCGCGGTCATCAACAAGTACCACGTCAGCATGCTGCCGTACTTCCTGCAGCGGCTGAAGGACATCGACGAGGGCGGGACGGACCTGCTCGAGAAGACGATGATCATCTTCGGCTCGCCGATGGCGGACGGGAACGTGCACAACCATCGCCGGGCGCCACTGGTCGTGCTCGGCCATGCCAACGGCCGGCTGGAAGGCAACGTCCACCTCAAGGCGCCCGACGGGACCCCGATGGCCAACGCGATGCTCTCCATGATGCACGTCCTCGGACACGACGACATGGAGAGCTTCGGCGACAGCACGGGCGAGCTCCCGCTCAACTGGTCGCCGGCGGCGTCGCCGGACCGCTGAGGAGGGGGAGACAGCCATGATCGCTCGTTCGCGCTCGCGTCGGCTGGACGCCCACGCGGGACTCGCCGTGCTGACCACGCTCCTCCTGTGGGGCTCGGCGCCCCCGGAGAGCCCGGTGGCCGACGCCGCCATGCGCGGGGACGTGGAGGAGGTCCGCGCGCTCCTCAAGGCGGGCGAGGACGCCAACGCGGCGCAGGGCGACGGGATGACCGCGCTGCACTGGGCGGCGGAGCGCGATGCCGTCGAGATGGCCGAGATGCTCCTCGCGGCGGGCGCGAACCTCGGCGCGCTCACGCGTCTCGGGGACTACACGCCCCTGCACGTCGCGACCCGCTCGGGCTCGGCCGGCGTGGTGCGCGTGCTCCTGGAGGCGGGCGCGGACCCGAGCGCCCGCACGTCGACCGGAGCGGTCGAACCCCTCCACATGGCGGCGGGAGCGGGGAGCGCCGACATCGTCTCCCTCCTGATCGAGCACGGGGCCGAGGTCGACGCGCGCGAGGGGATGTGGCTCCAGACGCCGCTGATGTTCGCCGCGGCGGGCGGTCATACCGGCGTGGTCCGGGCGCTCGTCGCGGCCGGCGCGGACGTCGGCGCCACGGCACGCGTCATGGACATGGACGCGCGCGAGCAGGAGGACCGGGCGGACCGCCAGCGTCAGGAGGAGATCCAGGAGCGCATCCGCGCCGCCCGTGAGGGGCGTGCGATGCCGGCCGCGGCCGCCCCCCGGGGAGGGCGCGGGCCCGGTGCACCGGCCGAGCGGGGCGGTGGGGATCGCCCGGCCGCGTCGCCCTCCGGAGGGACGCCCGCGCAGCCGGCGCTCTCCCGGGAGGAGATCAACAACCAGCAGCGTGACCGCGTCCCCTCGTCGCGCTACTCGCACGCCCAGCTCGTGGGGGGCTACGGCGGCCTGTCGGCGCTGCACCTG
>CALJLC010000217.1 GCA_937982605.1 uncultured Gemmatimonadales bacterium
TCCCGAGCATCCGGGTCTTGAAGCCCGGCGCCAGGATCGTCTTCATGAGCGTCTGGCCGGTCTTGAAGTCCTTCCCGGCGATCGGCACGCCTTCCCGCCTGGCGAGCTCCTCGAGCGCGGCGTTGTCCGCCGAGAGGTTGGGCGCGCCGTTGGCGTACGGGACCCCCTCCATGATCGCCGCGTAGGCGTACAGCTGGCTCGGCGCGATGTCGGGGTGGCTCTCCTCCAGCCCCTTCTCGAACGCCTCGATGCTGGCGTGGACCTCACCGGGCCGGATGTAGACCTCGGTCGAGCCGCACCAGACCATGACGAGGCGCTCACAGCCGTTGTCGGCCTTGAAGTTGCGGATGTCCGCGCGCAGCTGATCCGCCAGATCCTTCTTGGACGAGCCCTTCTTCACGTTCGGGCCGTCGAGCTTCTTGACGTACTTGGTGTCGAAGACGGCCGGCATCGGCTCGATCGAGGAGAGGAAGTCCTTGATCGGGTCGAGGTGATTCTGCCGGTGGAGCACGCCGGCGTTCACGGCGCTCTCGTAGCCGTCGTCCGGGATCGGGTCCCAGGCGCCGAAGACGAGGTCCTCGAGACCCGAGAGCGGCACGAAGTCCTTGATGAGCGGCGTGTTGGCGTCCGTCCGCTTGCCCAGCCGGATCGTGTTCATCTGCGTCAGGCTGCCGATCGGGTCCGCGATGCCGCGCCGGGCGGCCTCCACCCCGGCCACGAACGTCGTCGCGACGGCGCCGAAGCCGGGCAGCAGGACGCCGAGCTTACCCTCGGCCGGCTGGATCTCTTTGGGCTTTTTCACGTCTCCTCGCCTCGTTCGTTGGCGCGACCGCGGACGGTCGCTACGAAGAAATGATGATGCGGCTGCTGGCACCTTCCTCGATGCCCTTGGCCACGGTCTCGTTCACTCGGTACATGACCTTCTCGAAGTTCGCCTGAGCCGCGACGACACGCTGGAAGGCCGGCAGGGCCTGCAGCTCGTTCGCGGCGGCCGCGTAGCGCTCCTTCAGCTCGTCGGCGGGTTCCTTCCCCGCCCTGAGCGACGCCTCCAGCTCCGCCTCGATGGCGGTGATCCGGTTGCGCAGCTCGACGAGCTCCCGCTCCTCCTCCGCCGCGTCCGACGCCCGCTTGAGCGCCTGGTACTCCTCGGTGCGCGCCAGCGCGCCGCCGAGCTCCTTCGCCATCTCGTATATCCCAGCCATCCTGCAGACTCCTCGAGCGATGCGGGGAGCTTCCCCGCTTCCTCCGTTCAGGCTCCGTTCGCGAAGACGAAGCGCGATCTCCCGGTGTAGTCCCGGCCGACACGCACGTCGCGGTATCCCGCGTCCCGCATCATGCCCGCCACGATCTCGGACTGGCCCACCCCGACCTCGAGAGCCAGCAGCCCCCCGGACCTCAGGAAGCGCCCCGCCTCCGCCACGATCCGGCGGATCAGGGCGAGACCGTCCGGGCCCGCGAAGAGCGCCCCTCGCGGTTCCCACTCACGAACCTCGGGCTCCAGAGACGCTTCGTCCACCTCCGCCACGTACGGCGGGTTGGAGACGATCACGTCGAATCGTTCGCCTTCACGCACGGGATCGAAGAGCGAGCCCTCTCTCAGGTCGACCCGGTCGTCGAGTCCGGCAGCCTCCCGATTCCTGCGCGCCATCTCGAGCGCCTGCGCCGAGACGTCCGTGGCGACAGTGTGTGTAAAATACCCCTCATATGCAAGAGATAGCCCGATCGCCCCGCTGCCGGTGCCCAGATCGAGCGCGACGGGGGCGTCGAGGCCCGCGGCCTCGACCCACGCCAGGATCTCGCCGACTAGGACCTCGGTCTCCGGCCGCGGCACGAGCACACCGGGCCCGACCTCCAGGTCGAGCTCGCGGAAGGGCTGGCGTCCGACGATGTACTGGAGCGGCTCGCGCGCGGCGCGACGCCGCAGCAGGGGCCGGAAGTCGTCGAGCTCGGTCGGAGAGAGCGGTCGCTCGAAGTCCAGGTAGAGCTGGAGACGGTTCGCGCCCACCGCGTGCGCCAGGAGGTGCTCGGCGTCGAGGCGCCCGGACTCGACGCCCTTGTCCCGGAGGTAGTCGGCGCTCCAGAGGATGAGCCGCAGCACGGTCCAGGGCTCGTCCCCTCCGGTTCCGGCACCCTCGGGGCGGGCGTGCGCTTCCGGCCCGCTCACCCCTCCTCCGCCTCCATGCGCTCCTCCTGGTCGGCCAGGCGCAGCGCGGTGGTGAGCTCGTCGAGGTCCCCGTCCAGGATGTCGTCGAGGCGGTAGAGCGTGAGACCGATGCGATGGTCGGTCACCCGGCTCTGCGGGAAGTTGTAGGTGCGGATCTTCGCGGAACGGTCTCCGGTGCCGACCTGGAGCTTCCGCTCCCGGGCTCGCACCGCTTCCTTCTCCGCGATCATGTGGTCGAGGAGGCGGCTCCGAAGCACCTTGAGCGCCTTCGCCTTGTTCTTGTGCTGGGACTTCTCGTCCTGGATCGCGACGACCAGTCCCGACGGGATGTGCGTGATGCGCACCGCCGAGTCGGTGGTGTTCACCGACTGGCCTCCCGGGCCGCTCGACCGGTAGACGTCGATCCGGAGATCGTTGGGATCGATCTCGAGGTCGACCTCCTCGGCCTCGGGCAGGACCGCGACGGTCGCGGCGGAGGTGTGGATCCGTCCCTGGCTCTCCGTGGCCGGCACCAGCTGGACGCGATGCACCCCGGATTCGTAGCGGAGGCGGCCGTACACGCCCCGCCCCCGGACGGTGAAGATTGCCTCCTTGATCGAGCCCGGGATCCCTTCGGAAACGCTCATGAGCTCGAGCTTCCACCCCTGCCGCTCGGCGTACTGCCGGTACATGCGCATGAGGTCGGCCGCGAAGAGCCCGGCTTCGTCGCCCCCGGTGCCGGCCCGGACCTCCACGACGGCCGGACGGTCCGACAGCGGGTCGGGCGGGATCAGGAGCTCCCGGGCGCGGCCGGTCAGCTCCTCGACGCGCTCCCCCAGCGATTCGGCTTCGGCTTCGGCGAGCGCGCGCATCTCGGCGTCGTCCGACTGCTCGGCGATTTCCAGCGCGCCTTCCAGCTCGCCGAGTGCCCGGTGGAGCTCACGGCCCGCACGCACGATCGGCTCGAGGTGCGCGCGTTCCTGACCGAGCTCACGGAGCTTGTCCGGGCTGGAGAGCACCTCCGGGCTGGAGAGCGCTTCCTCGACCCCCTCGAAGCGGCGCCCGGCTTCGGCGAGGCGCTCTTCGAGCCGGGGGTCGAGGGTCGGTGCCTTCATGGTGCCGGGACGCCAGCGCGCCCCGACCGTTTCAGGAGGAGGCCTGCTCGTACTTCTTCTTGAAGCGATCGACGCGGCCTGCGGTGTCGACGAGACGCTGCTTGCCCGTGTAGAACGGATGGCAGGTGCCGCAGATCTCCACGTGCACCTCGTCCAGGGTCGACATCGTCTCGAAGCGGTTCCCGCAGGCGCACACCACCGTCGCCACCTTGTACTCGGGATGGATGCCCTGCTTCATGTCCTGCTCCAAAAGCTCGATTTCATGCGGGTCGGTCTACAGCCCGGATAAGCTATCAGAGGTGGGAAGGGGGGTCCAGACATCCGGGGGCGCGTCACTGGGCGTGCCCCCACCCCCCACGGCGTCATCCGTCGCCCGAGGGTCGGCGCCGTCGGAGCCAGGCGGTCAGGAGCAGGAGCCCGAGTCCGGCCGCCGACGCCCGCCCGGTGACGTCGCCGACGCGCACCCACAGGGTCTGCACGTCACTGGTGCGCACGTCCACGAAGGCGATCGAGGGATCGAACGGATCGGTGACGTCCGTCAGCCGACCCACCGGATCGACCGCGAAGGAGAAGCCGACGTTGGCCACCCGCACGACGCCCGCCCGCGTCTCGATCGCGCGCATGACCAGGTGCGCCGGATGCTGCCAGAGCGCCGCGCCGCGCGCTTCGGAAGGACCGGTACCGAACCAGGCGTCGTTGGTCAGGTTGACGAGGACGTCCGCGCCGGCCGCCCGGAGCCCCCGCCCGATATCCGCGAAGGCGGACTCGAAGCAGATCGTGGCCCCGAAGGCGACGCCCTCGACGTCGGCGAGCGACCAGCCCGTGCCGGCTGCGAAGTCCCCCACCGGACGGTACCGGGCGGGAACGCCGAGCGGGAGCATCAGCGAGCGCTCGACCACCGGGACGAGCCGACGCTTGTCGTAGCGGAAGTCGGCCAGGCCGCCCGGCTCCATCAGGAACGCGGAGTTGCGGGGCGACGGATCCCCCGTGGCGGCGCGACCCCGGGCGCCGAACAGGATCGGTGCGCCCACCTCGTCCGCATACTCCCGGAGTCGGCGGAGCTCGACGGAATCCCCGGGGGCGCCCGGCTCGATCGGCAGGACCATCTCGGGGAGCACGGCCACCCGCACCGAGCCGCGCGGGATCGACGGAACGAGCTCGTCGAGGAGGGCGAAGGTGCCCCGCCGGACGGCGTCGGCGTCGAGTCGGACCCGCTGGGGGACGGCGGGCTGCACGAGCGCGACGCGGCCCACGGAGCGGATCTCGAGCGTCGAGGCCCGCCAGAACCCCCATCCGACCGGCGCCGCCACGAGGAGGAGGATGGCCAGCCACGCGGCTGCCCGACCGAGCGCGCCGCGGGAACCGGAGGCGTCCCGACCGCGCAGCAGCGCCGACGCCGCCAGCCCGTTCACGGCGGCGATCCAGAAGGTCACACCGCGCGCGCCGACCAGCTCGGCGATGCCCACCGCCTCCGGAACCGCGGTGAGCGTCGTGCCCAGGCCGAGCCACGGCATTGCGAGCGGACCAGGCAGGTGCGCCATCGTCCATTCGAGCCCGGTCCACGAGACCGGCAGCGCGAGCCAGATCGGCGCCCGCAGCCCGACCACCGCGGAGTGGAGGGCCACACCCCAGAGCACCGTCAGGGAGCCGAGGAGGAGAAGGCCGAGCACGAAGAGCGCCGGGCCGACGGGGGTGAGCGCCGAGAGGGCCGGAAGCAGCCAGTGGAACAGGAGCCCGAAGTGGACCACGGCGAAGAGTCCGACGCCACGCCGGGCCGAGGCGCGGCCCGCCGGGCCGTCCGGGAGCGCGGCCACCCAGACGGCGAGCGGGACGAGCGCGGCGAACGGGAGGACCAGCGGATGCAGCGGGGGATAGCAGAGCGCCAGGAGCACGCCCGAGAGCGCGGGAACCGCCCACTCGCCGCGACGCGGCAGCCAGCCGCCGGCGCGGCCCGACTCGGACGGGGAGGCCAGCGGCTCCCCTACAGCTCGACCTCGCGCCCGGTCTCCGCGGAGCGGTACGCCGCCTCGACGATGCGCATGAGGCCAACCTGCTCCACCGGCACGACGGCGTCGCCGACTCCCGTGACCCGGCGGACGAAGTCGTCCAGGAGCCGGCGGTAGGCGTTCATGTACGCGTTCTCCCCGCCGCGGGGTCGCGGCTGGCGGGGCGTCACGTCCATCGGCCGACCACCGAGGCGCTTGTACACCTCCAGCGGCGGGAGCCGGCCGGAGCCCTCGGAGCCGAGCACGCGCACGTAGTAGCGGTCCTCGCCGGCGTAGAGCCGGTTCGAGACCTCGAGGGTGATCACCGTCCCGTCGGTGGTCTCCACCATCATCGTGGCGGAATGCTCCATCTCGTCGTCTTCGCGCGACATCAGGCAGGTGAGACGGCGCGGCTCGGGGAAGCCGATGACGGAGAGGCAGAGGTCCAGCGCCGGGATGCCGAGGTCGATGAGCACCCCTCCGCCCGCCGCGTCGCGCTTGACCCGCCAGGTGGCGCGGGTCGACGGGAACGAGCGCGTGAGCCAGCTCGCGCGAACCGCGTGCAGCCGGCCCAGCTCGCCTCCCTCGACGAAGCTGCGCAGCGCCACGACCTCGGGTCGGAAGCGGTGCGGCATTCCCACGGAGAGTACGGTGCCGGCCCGCTGCGCCGCCTCCACCACCTTCGAGGCTCCCTCAGAGGTCGCCGCCAACGGCCGTTCGACCAGCACGTGCTTCCCCGCGTCGAGGGCGCGGATCGCCATCTCCTCGTGGAGGTGGTTCGGTGTGCAGATGACGACGACGTCGAGCTCGTCCATGTCGAGGAGCTCCTCGGAGTCCATGACGAGCGGGATCGAGAAGCGCTGCGACAGCGTCTCCGCCTTGTGGACGTCGCGGTCGCCGAGGGCGACCAGATCGACGTCCGGACGTTCGGCGAAGATCGGGAGGTGGACGATCTGGCTGATCGCCCCCGCCCCCACGATGCCGAGCCGCAGCGGATCCCTGTCAGTCATTGCGTCCCTCCCCGGGCGCGTTCGGAGCGAACATGAACTGCCAGCCGACGCGGACCTGGAAGTACTGCAGGTCCGGCATCACCTCGTATCGACCCACGGTATAGAGGCGCATCCTCTCGGTCACGGGATACTCCGCTCCCACGTGGAGGTTGAACCCCGGCTCGACCGAGTCGATGAGGTCCTCCACGAAGGTCCCGTTGATGGCCGCGCCGTCGCCGTCCACGAAGTGGGCGGCGAAGCCCAGCCCGCCGTAGGTGAGGAGGTCGAACGGGACCTCCCACACCACGTGCGCGTCCACGCCGATCGCCAGGTCGGAGTAGTCGATCGTGCCGAGGTCGAGCGCGGGCGGCGGCCCCCCGGTCTGGTCGGCGACGAGCTGGGCCACCCGCTCGGCGAACTCCGCGACCTCGGCGTCCTTCCAGCGCGACGACCAGTACGTGAGTGACGGCGTGACGCGCAGGCCGGGGCCCATGTAGCCCATGTCCACGCGGATCCCGAAGCTCTCGGTGGGCTCGATCCGGTTCGGCCAGAGATACCCCACCTCGGGCGCGATCGCCCGGAAGGAGAGGTGCTCGTAGTCGATGTCGGCGATGTCCTGGGCGCTTGCGCCCGTCACCCCCACCGGCAGCAGGGTGGCCGCCACCAGGAGCGTCGTGGCGCGGGCCGTACCTCCCCTTCCCCTCTTCATCCGCCGATCTCCCCCACCAGGTCGTAGTCGAGCGCCTCGACGATCTTGGCGCGTACCAGCTCTCCCGCGGCGAGCGGCCCGGTCCCGGCCGACGCGCGGAGGTGCGTCACGCCGTCGACGTCGATCGCCTGCCCGGCGGTCCGGCCGACCGCTGCGAAGTCCGGATCGTCGTCGAGGCGGTGGTCGATCAGGACGTCGAGGGTGCGCCCGAGCATCTCCGCGTTGCGCTCGGCCGAGATGGCGCGCTGCACCTCCATGACCTCCTCGATCCGCTCCGTCATGACGTCGTCGTCGACGCGGCCGGGCATCTCGGCGGCGCGCGTGCCCTCCTCGACGGAGTACGTGAAGGCGCCGACCCGCTCGAAGCGGAGCTCCTCGAGGAGGTCGAGCATCTCGCGGAAGTCGTCGTCGGTCTCCCCGGGGAAGCCGACGATCACGGTTGTGCGCAGCGTCAGGTCGGGAATCGCATCGCGGAGCCACCCCACCCGCTCCCGGATGGTCTTCCGGCGCTCGGGCCGCCGCATCAGCTCGAGCACGCGGTCCGCGCCGTGCTGGATCGGGACGTCGAGGTAGGGGACGATGCGCGGCTCCGCCGCGATGAGGTCGACCAGCTCGCGGGTCAGCCCGGACGGGTACATGTAGAAGAGCCGGTACCAGGGAATCGACGTGCCGTCGACCAGAGCGCGCAGGAGGTCCGGCAGGAGCGGCGCCGAGCGATCGTGTCGGCGCAGATCGCGTCCGTACCAGGTCGTGTCCTGGGAGACGATGTTGATCTCACGAACCCCCGCGGCTTCGAGGCCGGCGGCCTCACGCACGAGCTCCTCGACCGGATGGGAGCGGTGCAGCCCGCGCATGAGCGGGATCGCACAGAAGGCGCAGGTATGATCACACCCCTCGCTCACCTTCAGGAACGACGTGTGGGGGGTCTCGGTCGCCAGGATCCGGAGCGGGCGACCGAGAC
>CALJLC010000218.1 GCA_937982605.1 uncultured Gemmatimonadales bacterium
CTGCCCGAGTACCGCGCCGCCTTCCGCCGCGTGTACGGCCGCGCGCCGACCTTCCTCCTGATCACCGGATTCGAGCAGGTCCGGTCCGTCGTGAAGGCGATCGCGGGCGACCTCGAAGCAGCCGAAAGGGTCGAGCTCGTGCTGCCCGAGACCGGCGTGTGCAGCGCCCCGGACCCCGCCGCCGCGCTCGCCGCGGTGGGTGCGTCGGCCTCCGACTCGGGGCTCGGTACGGAGGCGCCCGACGAAGGGGGCGGCTGCTGCGGCTGAGCGCGGCGCGGTGGGACGGGCCCGAAGGGCCCGCTCACCCCCCCGGCTCGGCCGGGTAGTACCACGCCCGCCGCACGCGGCCCTCCTCGATCTCGTACACGGCGAGTGACGAGTCCCCGCCGACGATCTGTTCCCGGAAGGCGACGAAGCGGGCACCGTCGATCGAGCCGGTGACGGCCGAGCGCACCGACGGTCGCGCGACGAAGTACGCGGCCATGTCCTCACGGAGCCCCGAGGCGCCCCGGGTGGCGAGGACCGCGGTGCCGTCTTCTCCCACGTAGTAGAGCTCGAAGTCCTCCGTGGCGAGGGCGGCCATCGCGTCGGGGTCGTGCCGGTTGAAGGCCTCGACGAGCGCCCGCGCCACCTCCAGCGGCGCGGGCGCCGCGGCCTGCGCCGCGAGCCCGGGAGCCGCGGCCAGGAGGCAGGTGAGCAGGCCCAGGCCGGACAGGGTGTGGAGCTTCATCCCGCCACCTCCTTGAGCGTCTGCGCCGGAGAGGAGCGGACGGCGCGGAGGGCAGGCGGTGCCAGCGCGGCGACCGCGGCAGCGAGCACGAGGCCGATGCCGATGGCATAGCTGGGACCGTCGTCGGCGCCGACCACGAAGAGCGACGGATCCAGAGATCGGAGCGTCACGGCGGCCGCGGCCACGCCGAGCACGACTCCCGCCACCACGACCCGGGACGAGGCCGCGGTCAGCTCCGAGGCGATGCGGGCGGGCGTGGCTCCGAGCGCCTGCCGGAGTCCCATCTCCCGACGGCGACGGGTGACGACGGTCATCGTCGCACCGTAGAGCCCGAGCGCCGCCAGGACGATGGCGGTGCCCGCGAAGACCGCTCCGAGGAGGGCGGCGCTGCGGGCCAGCCCGTCCTGCTCCGCCAGACGGTCCGCCATCGTGCGGACGTCGTACGCCGGCAGCCCCGGAGCCACCGACCGCACCACCGCCCGCAGCGCGTCCGGGTCGTGCCCGGCCGCGGAGCGGGTCAGGAAGACGAGCGAGCGCTGGATGTCGTTGTCGAAGGGGAAGTAGACGTCGACGAAGAAGTCGCTTCCGTCCCCCCGTCGACCGGAGAGGGGTGCGTCACGGACGACCCCGACCACCTCCGACCACTCCTCGTGGTTCCATCGCCTGAGACTCCGACCCACGGCCGCGTCGACGGCGCCCCACCACTGCCGGGCCGCGGACTCGCTGACGAGGACCACCCGTCGTCCGGCGGTCCGGTCGTCCTCGCTCATGTCCCGACCGGCCACGACGGAGAGGCCGACCCCCGTCACCGCGCCGGGAGAGACCGAGTTGATGCGCACGGCCGGAAGATCCGCGTCGGTCAGGTCGGGCCGATCGAGGAGCCGGACCCGCGTGTACCAGAGCGCGTCGGTGGGGACGTGCGGCGACCAGAGGTGCGCCTCGTCGACTCCGGGCACCTCGGCGAGCGAGCGCCGGAGCTCCTCCGTCAGCAGCGGCAGCTCCTCGGTCGGCCAACCCTGCGGCGGCACGTCGATGCGGAGCGCCATCAGCCCGTCGGGGTCGATGCCCGGATCCATGCCCGCGAGGGCCGCGAAGCTCCGCGCCGCGACCGCGGCCCCGATGGCCAGCACCGTCGTGAGCGCGATCTGGGCGCCGACGGAGACCGCCGTCACCCTTCTCCCGGATCGCCCGGATCCCACCACACGGCCCGCGGTGACCGTCGTCGGAGCGAGCCGCCCGAGCGCGAAGGCCATCGCCACCGCTCCGGCCGCGAGCACCAGGAGCTCCGCGCCCGCGAACGCGCCGGACCAGAGGCCGGGGTCGAAGCGCACGTCCGCGTGTGCGGGGAGCGAGAGCGCCAGCCAGTTCGGAAGCAGCCGCACCCCGACCACGGCGATGCCGACGCCGAGCAGGCCCCCGAGGGCGCCGAGCGCCGCCAGCTCGAGGAGGCCCTGGCGCACGAGTGAGCCCACGCCGGCGCCGAGCACGCGGCGGGTGGCCAGCTCCGTGAGGTCGCGCCGCAGCGACTGGACGAAGAGCGCCACGAGGTTGACCACGGCCACGGCGAAGAGGACCATGCCGCCCGCGAAGAGCGAGGAGACGGGACCTTCGACGCCCTGGAGGACGCGCGCGCGCAGCTCCGTGGCCGACCAGAGCCAGCCGCTGTGGGAGTCCGGATTCTCCGCCTCCAGATCCGCGGTCATCCGGGCCACTTCCGCGTCCAGGTCGGCCGGGGTGGCGCCCGGCCGCAGCCTGCCGATGAGCTGGAAGATCCGGTACCCGCGGTTGTCGTAGACGGGTGGCCCGTCGATGAGGCCGGCCGCGCCGATCGGGAACCAGACGTCGATCGGCTCGTTGTGGTGCGGCGCGAGCGTCGCGCCGGGGGCGAGCACGCCGACGACGGTCCACACCTCCCCGTTGAGGTCGACCCCGGAGCCGAGGCTGCCAGGGTCCGCGCCGAGGAAGTCCGTCCAGAAGCCGTGGGAGACGACGACCGACGTCACGTCGGCCCCCCGTCGGTCCTCGTCGGGGGTGAAGGCCCGGCCGAGCGCCGGCTCCACGCCGAGCACGTCGAACATCGATCCGGACACGACCGCGCCTTCGAGGCGGGCCGCGCCCGACTCCGTCCGCAGCGTCGTGCCGACCTGCACCCGCACGCCGCCGAGCTCCTGGAAGGTGCTGGTGCGCTCCCGCCAGTCCTGGAGGGAGCTGTAGGACGAGATCATGCGCTCGATCCCTTCTTCGGGCCGGCTCTCCACCAGCGCCACGAGCGCGTCCGGCTCCTCGTACGGCAGCACCGTGCCGAGCGTCGCCTCCGCAAGAGTCAGCACCACGAGGGAGATGCCGAGGGAGACGCCGAAGATCGTGGTGAACATGACCGCGAAGAGCGGTCGGCGTCTCATTCTCCGAACCACCCACCTCAGCTCTCTCATCTGCCCGCTCCGATATTTGTAATACACAACTATCAGGCAATGTGCATCCGGGGGAGAGGTGGATCAAGGCGTGGAGGGTCCCGCTACCTCCGGACGTGACAGCCGCCGTCCGTGCCGATCCCGGCCGCCGCGACGCCGGCCAGCTTGCGCATGGCGCGCAGGACGAGGGTGCGGTCGGTCTCGGAGAGCTCGGCGAGCATGGTCGACCGCTCGGCGACCAGGTCGTCCTCGAGCTTGCGAGCGAGGGCTCGCCCGGTCTTGGTGAGGTCGATCCGGATGTAGCGGCCGTCGTGCTCGTCCGGCCGCCGGGTCACGTAGCCCTTCCGCTCCAGGGCGTCGACGAGGCGACTCGCGCTGCTGCGCTCCAGGAAGAGCGCCGCGGCGAACTCCGTGAGCGTCATCGCGCCGCGCCTCGCCAGCCGCTCCAGCGCCTGGCTCTGGACCAGGGAGACGTCGTAACAGCAGATGGCGTCCCGGTCGCGGAACTGGTAGGCCCGCACCAGGTCCGTCAGCGCCTCCTGCAGAGCGAGCGCGTCTTCGCGCAGCTCCTCGGCCCGTGTCTGCTTCGTCGTCGGCATGAACGCCCTTCCGTCGTGACCCGCGGTCGGCGGCCACGCCGGAGACGCGGCCGGACGAGGAGCTACCCCCTCGCCCCGCGCACGTTCGTGGCCCGGCCGGCCTTCCGCAAACGCCCGCGCCGCCCATCCGCGCCACTGCGCGCCTCGACTCGCCACCGCTCTCGCCCTCAGTCGAGGTGGGTGGCGGGCGGCGTCCATGCGTCGACGGCGCGCACCGGCCCACCCTCCGCCCTCACCGCGTGCGCGATGCCCCCGGGGATCGCGATCGCCTCGCCCGGTCCGAGGACGTGACGCTCCCCCTCCAGCTCGAAGGTCAGCGTCCCGTCGATCACGTAGGTGATCTGCGCGTTCGGATGTGCGTGCGCGGGGAAGTCGGCGCCCGGCTCCAGCTCGAAGCAGGTGAAGCTCATGACGTCGAGCGCCACCTCGCGGTAGCGGCCTCCCGCCGCCGTCTCTCGCCAACCCTCGTCCCCGAGCATCAGCACGGGAGTGTCGGGCCGCTCCCTCAGCGCGTCGGCCACGCTCTCGGCCCCGTCGCACCAGCGTTCCCTCACGCGTCCGCCCTCGACCCGGTAGATGGCCGTCGTGCACATCTCCACGCGCCGACCCGTCGGCGCGATGCCGCGAAAGTGCCCCGTGTGCGTTCCCGCGGCCCGCAGCCTGAGGACGACCCGGTCACCCTCGGCCACCAGATCCTCGATCGAGTGTCGCGTGTCCGGGAAGGCGTCACGCAGCTCCCGGAACGCGCGCAGCGTTCCGTCCTTGTCTACGCCCTCGCGCGATCCGCCGTCGGCGTGGTCGACGTAGTCGTCCGCGTAGAGCT
>CALJLC010000219.1 GCA_937982605.1 uncultured Gemmatimonadales bacterium
CCTCGTAGATCGTCCCGATCTTGGCGTCCCGGTAGAGCTTCTCGACCGGGTACTCTCTGGTGAAGCCGTATCCACCATGGAGGTCGATGCACGTGGACGCCACCCGCTGCGCGACTTCCGAGGCGTAGAGCTTGGCCATCGCCGCCTGCGTCATGAAGGGCTGGCCGGCGTCCTTGAGCCGCGCCGCGTTGTAGACCAGGAGTCGTGCGGCCTCGATCTCGGTGGCCATCTCCGCGATCTGGAACTGCACGCCCTGGAAGCGACCGATGGGCCGGCCGAACTGCTCGCGCTCCTGCACGTACCGGACGGTGTGGTCGAGCGCGCCCTGGGCCAGGCCCAGCATCTGCGCGCCGATCCCGATGCGTCCCTCGTTGAGGGTCTCGATGGCGATCTTGTACCCGATGCCGACCTCACCGAGCACGTTCTCCGCCGGCACGCGTACGTTCTCGAAGACGAGCTCGGTGGTGGACGAGGCACGGATGCCGAGCTTGTCCTCCTTCTTGCCCACCGTGAAGCCGTCGAAGTCCTTCTCCACCATGAAGGCGGTGATGCCCTTGTACCCGGCGTCCGGGTCGACCGTGGCGAAGACGATGAAGAGCCCCGCCTCGTTGCCGTTGGTGATCCAGAGCTTGTGGCCGTTGAGGATCCAGTCGTCGCCGTCGGCGGTGGCCCGACAGGCCAGCGCGAAGGCGTCCGAGCCGCTCCCGGCTTCGGAGAGCGCGTAGGCGCCGACCGTATCCGAAGCGAGCGCCGAGAGGAAGCGCGACTTCTGCTCTTCGTCGGCCCAACGCAGGATCGCGTTGATGACCAGCGTGTTCTGCACGTCGACGAGCACCGACACGGCCGGGTCCACTCGCGAGAGCTCCTCCACGACCAGGATCGACGTGAAGAAGTCCGCCCCGGTGCCGCCGAGCTGCTCCGGGATCTCGACGCCCATCAGCCCCATCTCGAAGAGGGCGGGGACGAGCGCGGGGTCGAGCCGCCCCGCCTCGTCCATCTCGGACACCTTCGGGGCGATCTCGGCCGCGGCGAAGTCCCGCACCGCTTCCTGGAACATCCGCTCCTGCTCGGTCAGATCCGTGAGCGCGGGGCGGGACGAGGCGAGAAGGGTCGACATGTCGAAGCTTCCTGCATTCGTGGGCCGTTTCGAGGGGACCCGGAATCTACACGCTGGGCGGGGAGGGGTGGAGGGCGCCGGGCGAGGCCTTCGTGCGGCCCCGCGCCCAGGTGGTCAGGCCGGCGGGAAGGGCCAGCGCGGCGCGCTCCGCCTCGAGCTCCGCCGGGGTCCGGACGCCCGCCTCGGTCACGACCGCCGTGACGGAGGCGAGGGGCACGACCTCGAAGTAGCGGTTCCAAACGCGGACGCTCCCGGGGCCCTCCCAGACCTCCCGACCCGGCCGGTCCCCGTCGAGCTCCTGCGGATACCCCCGCGGCAGGAGCTTCGTGGTGTCCGCCAGAACCCAGAGGGGAACCGCGGCGGCTCCGGCCGCCAACGCCACGCCCGCGGAGCCGATCTTGTTCACGACGCCCCGGTCCCCGATCGAGTCCGCGCCGATCAGGACGCCGTCGCACTCCGGGACGAGCAGCGAGGCGGCCGCGTCGACCGCGAGCGTCACGTCGACGCCCGCTTCCGCCAGGGCCGCGGCCATGGAGCGTCCTTCCAGAACCGGTCGGCTCTCGAAGCACAGCACGGCGACGCCGCGCGGAACCGCTTCCGTCTCGAGCAGGTGTCGCACGGTGGCCGACGACGAGAGCGTCGCCACGGTCCCGCCCGCCGGCAGGATCGAGCGGGCCGCGCGAGCCACCCCCGCCGCGCGGGCGGGGAAGGCCGCCCGGAACGCCTCGGCGGCGCTCGCCGCCGCCAGCCTGCCGGCGTCCAGCGAATCGGCCGAATCCACCGCGTCGACGACGTCGCGGACCAGCGCCACCAGAGGGGCCATGGCGGGCTGAGCGTCGAGCACCAGCGCGCAGACGCTTCCGAGCGCCCAGCGCAGCTCCTCGAGAGATCCGGCCTGCACGCGCACGGCGGCGCGCCGCAGTACGTCGGCCGCGGTTCCGGCGAGGACGGAAGCACCGGACTCCACATCGTCCCGGAGCGGGGCCACGAGCTCGGCGAAACGGCGATCCGGCTCCACGCGCGACGCCTCGAATCGGGGGTGCGGAACGGTACGGGAAACGGCCAAGGTAGGAACCTTGACCCCCGCTCAAAACCCCGTATCGTCAGGCTCGCCGCCCGCCGGGCAGCCGCTCCGCGGAGTGTGCTCGGAGCCCGGACGATACCGCTGGAGGAAGCGAATGTCGGACATCCCGAGCGATCTGTACTACACCGAAGAGCACGAGTACCTGAAGCGGACGGACGAGGACGGCGTCTTCGCCGTCGGGATCACCGACTACGCGCAGGGCGAGCTCGGTGACGTGGTCTTCGTCGAGCTTCCGGACGGAGGCACGACCTTCAACCGCATGGACGTCTTCGGCACGATCGAGGCCGTCAAGGCGGTGAGCGACCTGTACTGCCCGCTCCAGGGTGAGGTCGTCGCGGTCAACGACGCGCTCGACGACGATCCGTCCCTGGTGAACTCCGACCCGTACGGCGACGGGTGGATGATCAAGCTGAAGCTCGCGGACCCGTCCGAGGTGTCGTCGCTGCTGAGCTCCGACGGCTACGCGGAGCACATCGGCTGACTTCGGGGTCTTTCACACGAACGAACGATCGGGCCGCGGCTCGCCTCCGGGCGGACGCGGCCCGCTGACTTGAGAGAGAATGACACGCCTGGACCCACACCCGGACTTCGAGGCCCGTCACCTGGGGCCCCGCGCCACCGACGTCGAGGAGATGCTCGGCACGCTCGGCTTCGACTCCGTCGGGGCGCTCCTGGACGACGTCGTGCCCGCCTCCATCCGCATGGACGGGGAGCTGGAGCTCCCCGAGGCGATCACGGAGGCGGCGCTCCTGGCTCGCCTCAGGGAGATCGCGTCGCAGAACCAGGTCCTGCGCTCCTTCCTCGGGATGGGGTACAGCGACACGCACACCCCGGGCGTGATCCTGCGCAACATCATGGAGAACCCGGGCTGGTACACGCAGTACACGCCCTACCAGGCGGAGATCGCTCAGGGCCGTCTGGAGGCGTTGCTGAACTTCCAGACGATGGTCATGGACCTGACGGGCATGGAGATCGCCAACGCCTCGCTGCTGGACGAGGCGACGGCCGCCGGGGAGGCGCTCCACCTCGCGCACGTCGAAGCGAAGGGTGACGCGAACACCTTCTTCGTCTCCGAGCTCTGTCATCCGCAGACGATCGACGTGGTGAAGACCCGGGCCTGGCCCCTCGGCATCGACGTGGTCGTCGGGGACCATCGCACCTTCGAGCTGTCCGACTCCGTCTTCGGCGTCCTCCTGCAGTATCCGGCCACCGACGGCCGCGTGCTGGACTACGCCGAGTTCGCGGCGCGATCCCGCGCGGTCGGGGCCACGGTGGTCGTGGCCACGGACCTGCTCGCCCTGACGCTCCTGACCCCTCCGGGCGAGTGGGGCGCCGACGTCGTCGTGGGCAACTCGCAGCGCTTCGGGGTGCCGATGGGCTTCGGCGGTCCCCACGCCGCTTTCATGGCGGCGCGCGAATCGTTCAAGCGGAAGCTGCCGGGCCGGATCATCGGCGTCTCCGTCGACGCCGACGGGAACCCGGCGCTGCGCATGGCGCTGCAGACCCGGGAGCAGCACATCCGGCGCGAGAAGGCGACCTCGAACATCTGCACCGCGCAGGTCCTGCTCGCGATCATGGCGGGCGCCTACGCCGTGTACCACGGCCCCGACGGGCTCCGGACGATCGCGCAGCGCGTGCGTGACCTCACCGGAGTGCTGGCGGGGGGACTCGGGCTGCTCGGCCACGAGCTCCTCACCGACGTCTTCTTCGACACGATCCGCGTTCGCCCCGACGGCGACGCCGGCGAGGTGCTCGACCGCGCGCTGCAGGCGGGGATCAACCTGCGGGACTTCGACGACGGCACGCTCGGGATCGCGCTGGACGAGGTGACGCTCCCGGAGGACGTCGACGACCTCTTCCGCGTCTTCAACGGCGGGCAGGCGCCGGACTTCGACGCGCGCTCGTTCGCGGAGGGCGGAGGAGCCCCGAGGCTGCCCGACTGGGCCGCGCGCTCCACGCCGTTCATGGAGCACGAGGTCTTCCAGCGCTACCACTCCGAGACGGAGATGCTGCGGTACCTGCACCGCCTCGAGTCCCGGGACCTGTCGCTCAACGCGAGCATGATCCCGCTCGGATCGTGCACGATGAAGCTGAACGCCACGTCCCAGATGGCCGGCGTCACCTGGCCGGAGTTCGGGAAGATCCACCCGTCGGCGCCGGAGGATCAGGCGCAGGGCTACCGCCGGATCTTCGACGACCTCGAGGGGTGGCTCGCCGAGATCACCGGCTTCTCCGCGACGTCCCTGCAGCCCAACTCGGGCGCCCAGGGCGAGTACAGCGGGCTGCTGGTCATCCGGGCCTACCACGAGGACCGGGGAGACACGCATCGGGACGTGTGCCTGATTCCCGCGTCGGCGCACGGGACCAACCCCGCGAGCGCGGTCATGGCCGGCATGAAGGTCGTGGTGGTGAAGAGCGCCGACGACGGCACGATCGACCTCGACGACCTGCGCGCGAAGGCGACCGAGCACGCCGACCGCCTGGCCGCGTTCATGGTGACCTACCCCAGCACGCACGGCGTCTTCGAGGAGGGCATCGTCGAGGCGTGCCGGATCGTCCACGACAACGGCGGCATGGTCTACCTCGACGGCGCCAACCTGAACGCGCAGGTGGGCCTCTCCCGCCCCGGCGACTACGGCGCCGACGTCTGCCACATCAACCTGCACAAGACGTTCGCGATCCCGCACGGCGGCGGCGGCCCGGGGATGGGGCCGATCTGCTGCAACGAGAAGCTCGCGCCCTACCTGCCCGGACACCCGGTGCAGGGCACCGGGGGCGAGAAGGGCATCACCGCGGTCTCGGGCGCGGCGTGGGGCAGCGCCAGCATCCTGATCATCTCGTGGGCGTACATCGCCATGCTCGGCCGGGGCGGCGTCCGGCGGGCCTCGGAGACCGCGATCCTCAACGCCAACTACATGGCCAAGCGGCTCGAGGAGCACTATCCGATCCTCTACCGCGGCGAGACGGGTCTTGTGGCGCACGAGTTCATCGTCGACCTGCGCCCGCTCAAGCGGGAGACCGGAATCACCGAGGAGGACGTGGCCAAGCGCCTGATCGACTACGGCTTCCACGCCCCGACGGTCTCCTTCCCCGTCGCCGGAACGCTGATGATCGAGCCGACCGAGTCCGAGTCGAAGGAGGAGCTCGATCGCCTCGTCGACGCGCTCATCTCGATCCGCGCCGAGATCGAGCAGGTGCGCCTCGGGATCGTCGACGCCGAGGACAACGCGCTCAAGAACGCGCCGCACACCGCCGCGATGGTCACCGCGGACGAGTGGGACCACCCGTATCCGAGGAGCCAGGCGGCGTGGCCCGCGCCGTGGACCCGTCAGGGGAAGTTCTGGCCGTTCGTGCGGCGGGTGGACAACGCCTACGGGGACCGCAACCTGGTGTGCTCGTGCCCGCCGGTGGAGGCGTACGCCGGCATCGGCTAGAGGTCGGCGCTCAGCTGGGAGGATCTCCGCCGCCCGCGGCCCCCTGGGCCGCGGGCGGCGTGGCGTCCGGCGGCGGCGCGCGGGGGTGGAGCCTCAGCAGCTCCGCGATCGCCTCCGCCACCAGAGCGTTGCCCTTCGGCGAATAGTGGCCGTACTGCGCCAGGAGCGCTGACGGTTCGCGATGAGCGGCGAGACGCGGCGAGACGTCCAGCACCACCTCCCCGCGGTCCTGCATTCGGACGAGAAGGGGGGCGTACGAGACCTCTTCTCCCCGCTGTCGCCGCGCGAGGTCGGCGGGGCTCGGCATGAAGAGCAGGACCGGAGACGCGCCCCGGCCCCGCACGCTGTCCGCGAAGGCGGCCAGCAGCCGGCTCTGGACCTCGAACGCCTCGGACTCCTCGTTCACGAGCGCTCCGTCGAACGGGCGATCCGCGTCGAGCCACCGTCTTCGGACTCGACCGACGGCCTCGGAGGTCAGGCGATAGGCGGCCGACCATGCGTAGGCCCGGTGTTCGTAGCGGGAAGGCTCGTACCAGTAGTCCTCCTGCCCGATCTCCATGAGCGCGGCTCGGGGATCCGACAGGAAGGCTCGGGCGGCCCGCTCGTCGGGGACCGGCGCTTCGACGAGGCGGAGCCCGTCGCCGTCCGGGAGGAAGCGGGGCTTGAACCAGGGCCCCTCCGCGCTCGACATGAAACCCCGGTACCGGTTCACCACGCGCCGGATGTTCACCGACGAGTACCCGATCACCACGACCCCGTGATCGACACCGCCCTCCCCCAGATACCGGAGCAGCGCCTGGTCGGTGCCGTAGCCCCCGACGCCGTAGTTGACCGCGACGGCGTCCCAGCGCTCTTCGAGCACGGCGGTCCAGCATTCCGCGTTCGAGACCTCGTTGCAGTAGACGAACGAGCCGCCGAAGGCGAGCAGTCGCAGCGCTCCGCGGTCGCCGGCCGCCGAGGAACGCCGGGTACCCTTCGCGTCGATCGTGTCGGCGCCGTGGGCCCAGCCCGGTCGATAGGCCCATCCGTAGACCGGATGGAGGGTCTCGCGGTGCTCACCCTCCAGGAGGTCTTCGAGGCCCGTGACGTGCCGGGCCAGGAGCGCCTGCCGATCCAGCACCGGGAACGTCATGACGCGGTTGAGCACCGGCGTCGACACCCGCGCGGCCCCCTCGACGAGGACCAAGGCCACGATCACCGAGATCGCCGCCAGGCCCCTTCGGGAGGGTCGACGCCCCGCGCCGGTGCGGTCTGGCGCGTTCGGGATCCCGGAGTCGCTCATCGAATCGGATCGTGGTAGGCGTCGTCTGTTGATGCGTCGTGCACCCTAAACAGATGGCGCGCACCGTCGATCCGCCAGTCCGGGCGAGGATCGGGCGCGCGGTTCGGCCGTCCCGCGGCGAGCGAGAGGGAGCCCGGTCCGGCGGCTTCGACGCGGGCTCAGCCGCCCGCGGGAGCGGACTCCGGGGCGTACGGCGGAAGCCCCGCCAGGTACCCGGCCAGCAGCTCGGCCACCCGGCGCGCACCCGCTTCCGTGTAGTGCACGTCGTCGTAGAAGACGGTCGTGTCCGAGGGCAGCGCGGCGGCCAGATCGAAGCACTCCGCCGACGTCGCGGCGCAGACGTCCACGAGGCGCGCGTTGTAAAGGTCCATGGCGCGACGCAGGCTTCCCGCGGAGTAGTAGGCGTGCCCGGGCTCGGCCTGGAAGTCGCCCGTGCCTCCCAGCCAGAGCCGGGCCTCTTCCTCGGGCGAGAGGTCGGCTCGCCACAGCACGGGCTGCGTCATGAAGACGAGACGGACGCCGAGGTCCTCGGCGTCCCGGGCCATCCGGGTGAGGTACCCTCCGTAGACGTCGAGGGGCTCCGCCAGCTCCGGAAGGGTGTCCAGGACTTCGGGGGCGGTGGCTCGATGGCTACGCCACACCTCGTACACCTCCCCGAAGCGTCCCTGCCCGGTGCCGCCGAAGGTGGCCCTCATCCGGTTCCGGGCCTCCCGGGCCAGCTGGTAGAGCGCGAGGCGCTTCCACGCCGGCACTCCTTCGCTCTGATACTGCGTGACTCGACGGTGCAGGGGCCCGGGTACCTGGATGAACGCCTCACGTACCCTGGCCTCGAGCTCCTCCGGGTCGTCGAGGGGGGGCGGGCGCCGATAGTCGAAGCCTTGCCGCAGCGCCACGGTCAGGTCGTTGACGCCCACCAGCACGACGACGGCGTCGATCCGCGGCAGCTCGGGCACGACGCGCCGCAGCTGCAGCACGTGGCTCGCCGCCGTGTGACCCGAGCGCCCGATGTCTCCGGTCCAGGTCGGCGGCGGCGAGGCCTTCTCGTTGAGCTCGGAGCCCGGCATGATGGCCCACGTCCCGGACTGGTCGAGGTAAGTGTTCTGGCTCGGGCTCCCGCCGATCGCGAGAATCCGGTACTCGCCGTCCTCGCCGAACTCCGGACCCCGGATGCCCCAGGACGACGTCGCGTAGCGTGCCTCGCCCGAGACGCCGGAGACGTGCTCCTCGAGCGGGAGCATGGTCTGCACGGTCGACGGGGGCAGGACGTGGTGGCGTTCGGCCGCCGGGTAGAAGAGGCGTAGCCCCACCTCCGCGACGACTCCGCACACGACGCCGGCGAGCACGGCGGTGACGAGGTTGAGCGCGACGGTTCGGGACGTGGGCATGGACGGATCCCGAAGGTGGGTCGGGGGCTGCCCCGAGCGCGTCGGACCCGCGGCTCGCGGCCTCTCAGAGCGCTCGAGCCGTCATCCTTGCCCCGACGACTCCAGCTTTGACAACTTCTGAGAACGGTCCCCCCAACGCCAGTCGGGCGTTACCGATCTCACTGCTCGCCTCATGAGCAAGCCCACATACATCCTCGGGATCTCTGCGTACTACCACGACAGCGCCGCGGCGCTGCTCGCGGACGGAGAGATCGTCGCCGCCGGTCAGGAGGAACGCTTCACCCGGGTGAAGGGTGACGCTTCGTTCCCCACCAACGCGGTCCAGTTCTGCCTCAAGCGAGCCGGCATCACGGTCGACGAGCTGGACTACGTCGGCTTCTACGACAAGCCGCTGCTCAAGTTCGAGCGCATCCTCGAAACCTACCTCTCCATCGCTCCGGGCGGATTCGGCTCCTTCCTGAAGGCCGGGCCGCTCTGGATCAAGGAGAAGCTCTTCCAGAAGGAAGACATCGCGGAGGCGCTCGGGTGGGACGGCGAGATCATGTTCGCCGAGCACCACGAGTCCCACGCCGCGAGCGCCTTCATCCCGTCCCCCTTCGACGAGGCCGCGATCCTCACGATGGACGGGGTCGGCGAGTGGGCGACCGCCTCGATCGGGGTCGGCCGCGGCAACGACCTCGAGCTGCTCCGGGAGCTGCACTGGCCCGACTCGCTCGGACTCGTCTACTCGGCCTTCACGTACTACACCGGCTTCAAGGTCAACTCCGGCGAGTACAAGGTCATGGGCCTCGCGCCGTACGGCGAGCCGAAGTACCTCGATCTCATCCTGAACGAGCTGATGGACCTCAAGGATGACGGCTCGTTCACGCTGAATCAGAAGTACTTCAACTACCTCGGCGGGCTGACGATGACGAGCCCGGCCTTCGACGAGCTCTTCGGCGGCCCGCCGCGCAAGCCGGAAACGCTGATCTCCCAGCGGGAGATGGACCTCGCGCGCTCCGTCCAGGACGCCTGCGAGGAGGTCGTGATGCGCATGGCACGGACGGCCAAGGAGGAGACCGGCTCGAAGAACCTGTGCCTGGCCGGCGGCGTGGCCCTGAACTGCGTCGCGAACGGCAAGGTGCTCCGCAGCGGCATGTACGACCGGATCTGGATCCAGCCCGCGGCCGGCGACGCCGGCGGTGCGCTCGGCGTGGCGCAGCTGATCTGGCACCGGCAGCTCGGCAAGCCCCGCGACCTCAACGGCTGCCGGGACGGGATGCGCGGGGCGTATCTCGGGCCCGACTTCACGCCCGAGCAGATCAAGCAGCGGCTCGACAAGTTCGGCGCCAAGTACGAGCTCCTGGAGCGCGACCAGCTGATCGATCGGACCGCCCGTCTCCTGGCCGACGAGAACGTCATCGGCTGGTTCAACGGCCGGATGGAGTTCGGCCCACGGGCGCTCGGCAGCCGGAGCATCATCGGGGATCCGCGGAGCCCCGACATGCAGAAGAAGATGAACCTCAAGATCAAGTACCGGGAGAGCTTCCGGCC
>CALJLC010000220.1 GCA_937982605.1 uncultured Gemmatimonadales bacterium
TCTGTTTACCGGAAGGCGCGCGCCCGCGTCTGCTCCGTTGCGGGCGCACGCGCTCCCGGGCTCACCTACACGGTCCCGTTCCGGTCCACCCTCTCCCTGGGCCAGCCGCGCATCCCCGGTGTCGACTCGGTCCCGCGGCACCACTCCGGCGGTCCGTACGTCAACAAGGTCGGTCCCGGCTATTTCGAGGCGATGGGGATCGAGATCGTGCAGGGGCGCGCCATCGAGCGCGCGGACGACCGCGCGGACGCTCCGCCCGTCGCGGTGCTCAGCCAGAGCATGCCGAGCGCTATCTGGCCCGGGTGAGGCGCGCTCGGAAGCTGCCTGTACTTCGGTCACGACGACCAGCCGTGCACCGAGATCGTCGGGATCGCGGAGAACAGCCACCGGCAGGAGCTCGTCGAGGACGACCCGCACTTCCTCTACTGGGTGAACTACAGCCACCCCGAGTTCCAGGGGCCGCCCCAGTCGATCATGGTCGGCGCGGCCGAGGACCCCGGACTCGTTCTCCCGCTCCTCCGGGAGGCGGCTCGGAGCGCCTCGACGGAGATCCGCTTCGTGGAGGCGATCGCCATGCGCGACTTCGTCGAGCCGGAGATGCGGGCGTGGCGGCTCGGGGCGTCGATGTTCACCCTCTTCGGGCTCCTGGCGCTGGTCGTGGCCGCCTGGGGGCTCTACAGCGTGCTCGCGTTCGACGTCGTCCTCCGACACCACGAGCTCGGGGTCCGCGCCGCGCTCGGCGCCGGCGCGGAGCGGCTCGTGCGCCTCGTGCTGCGGCAGGCGCTCGCCCTCGTGGGGACGGGCATCGCGCTCGGACTGGTCGTGGCGGGCGGGGCGGCGCGCTTCGTCGAGCCGCTGCTCTTCCGCGTCTCGGCCACCGATCCGCTGGTCTACGCGATCGTGGCCGGAACGCTGCTGGTGGTGGCCGCCTTCGCCGGCGCGCTGCCCGCATGGCGGGCGACCCGGGTCCACCCGACACAGGCGCTGCGCGCGGACTGAGGCGGCGGGGGCGGCGGGCTCCCCTCCCGCTGGCGGGAAATCCCGCAATCTTACCAGACTCGACTTCCGCCGAGAGACGGCGTCCGAGCCTGGCCGCCGTCCCGCACCTCGCCCCCGCATGCTCAAGATCCACCGCCGCCCCGAGCTCGACATCGCCGACGCCGCCGAGGCGATCCGCGAGCACTACGGCCTGGAGGGTACGCTCACGCCGCTCAAGGGCGAGCGTGACCTCAACTTCCGGCTCGAGACCGCCGCCGGGGAGCGCTTCGTCGTCAAGGTGAGCTCCCCCGACGAAGTCGACGAGATCCTCCACATCGAGGTCGACCTTACGCGTCACCTCGCCGAGCTGACCGACGGCTTCGCGCCGGACGTGGTGGCGGCCACCGGCGGTGAGCGGGTGATCCGACACACCGACTCGGCCGGCACGGAGCACCGCATCCGGGTCGTCGAGTACCTCGAAGGCGGTCTCTTCGCGGACGTGCGCCCGCGTTCCACCACCCTCCTGTACGACCTCGGACGGAGGGTGGCCGAGGTCGACAGCGCGCTCGGCGCCTACCCCGATCACCCCCCCGCCCGCATCGACTTCGACTGGGCGCTCGGCCGCTCCGGGATGGTGATGGAGCGGTGCTTCGACCTCTTCGAGGGCGAAGAGCTGACGCTCGTCCGCCGCATCCACGAGGCGTGGCTCCGGAGAGAGCCGGACTTCCTCGGCCTCGGCAGCCAGGTGATCCACGGGGACCTCAACGACCACAACATCCTGGTCTCCGCGCCCGGCGAGGGGCCTCGCCACGTCACGGGAATCATCGACCTGGGCGATGCCCACTCGGCACCCCGCGTCTTCGATCTGGGGATCGCCCTGGCGTACGCGGTGCTCGGCACGCCCGATCCGCTGATGGCGGCGGCCGCCGTCGTGCGAGGCTTCCACGAGCGGACCCCGCTGCTCGAGTACGAGGCGGACGTGGTCTGGGCGCTCCTCCGCGCCCGGCTCGGCGCAAGCGTGAGCATCTCCCGCTGGCGGAAGCACGAGTCCGGCAAGGTGGACGAGTACCACGCGGTGAGCGAGCGACCGGCATGGGAGATGATCCGTCGACTGGACGGCATCCACGAGCGGCTCGCCGAAGGCGTGATGCGCGACGCGTGCGGGCTTCCCGCGTGTCCCCGCACGCCGGTCCTGGTCGACTGGCTGCGGGAGCAGAAGGTCGAGCCGTTGATGGAGCGCCCCGAGTCGGACGACGAGATCACGGTGCTCGACCTCGGCGTGTCCAGCCCGGAGCTCGACGGCCGCGACACCGACGATACGGAGGCGTTCACGCGCCGGGTCTTCCGCCACATGGAGGACGCCGGCGCGTCGCTCGGTATCGCCCGGCGTGATGACGATTCGCCACAGGTGTGATATACACGTTGCAGTTCTGCTAGGGCCAGTTCCGCGACGATGGGTACCTCGTCATCGGGTAGCGGGTCAGTGAGTTTGATCAACAACACTGCCCAACTAA
>CALJLC010000221.1 GCA_937982605.1 uncultured Gemmatimonadales bacterium
TGTAAGTGTGCCGGGTCGCTCGAGTTGCTGTGCCGCGCGCTCCCCGTGGCCGAGGCGCTCAGGGAGGCCCGCCTCCTCGCCCGGGTGCACCGCGCACTCGGGCTGCTCCACGTCTGGGTCGGTCCGCCCGACAAGGCGATCGAGCACGGGGAGCGCGCCATCGAGCTGGCCGATCGGGTCGGCGACCTCTCGGTCGGCTTCTGGGCGCGCTGGGGACTCGCGGTGCTCGCCGGCATGCGCGGTGACACGGCGCGTATGATGCGCGGGGTGGAGGAAATCAACGACATGGCGGACCGCTACCGCTCGCCGGTGCTCCGCCTGTGGACCACGGACATGCTCGTCGAGCACGACTTCGCGACCGGCGAGTGGGTCGCGGGGCTGGCTCGGGGCGAGAAGGCGATCGCACTCGCGCGGTCACTGCACCAGAGGACGCTGCTGCCGCGACTCCTCGTCTGGACGTCCCAGTTCCACGTCGGTCGCGGAGATCTGGAGCGGGCCGAGGAGCTCGTCACCGAGGCGGTGGAGCTGGCGGGCATCGGTGACGAGGAGTCGACGGTCGACGTGCACCGGGTCGTCCCGACCTACATCGGGCTGGCGCACTACCTCGTGCATCTCGGCGACTTCGACGACGCCATCGACGCCGCCCGGAAGGGGCTCGAGATCGCGGAGGGGACGGGGTACACCCTGTGGGCGATGCACCAGCTCCTGCCGATCCTCGGCGAGGCGTGCATCTGGGCCGGCCGGCTCGACGAGGCGGAGGAGGTCGGACAGCGGATGCGGGAGCACGCCGAGCGGATCGACCATGCGCTCGGTCGGATCTGGGCGGACGCGTGCGACGCGCTCGTGTGCTGGAAGCGGGGCGACCCCGAGGGGGCGGTGGACGGGATGCTGGCGGCCGCGGACGCCTTCGAGGCGATCCCGGTGACGTGGCCCGCCACCCGCCTTCGCCGACAGCTCGCCGGCCGGCTCTACGACATCGGGCGCCCCGAGGAGGCGGCCGCGCAGCTGGCGAAGGTCCACGCCGAATGCGTGCGTCTGGGAGCCGGACTCGAGCTCGAGAAGACCCGGATCATGTACCGGGAGCAGGGTCTGCGCCCGCCACCGGTCACGAACCCCGACCAGCCGCTCGGCCTCACCCCGGCCGAGCTGCAGGTGGCGGTCCTCGTGGCCCGCGGGATGAGCAACGGGAAGATCGCCGCCACGCTCGGCTGCGCGACCGGCACGGTGCGCACCCACCTGCAGAACATCTACAAGAAGCTCGACATCGGCGGCACCGGGGCGCGCTACCGGCTGGCCGAGCTGGTCCGCGAGGCGGGGCTGCTCGACCAGGACTGACCGGATCCCGCGCCCGCGCCCGCCGGCCCGGTCGGGCGACCGAGGGGGGGCGGACGCGCGCCCGCGGTTGATGCCGGGCCCGTCGGGGCGATCTTACCCCGATGACCGCGACCAGACCGACGGGCCCGCAGGGGCCGCCGGACGGGGTGCCGGTGTCCGAGACCCGCATCGACGTCCGCATGCCGGAGCTCGACTCGTTCGGGCACGTCAACCACGCGGTCTACCTCACCTACTTCGAGCACGCCCGCTTCGAGGCGCTCCGGGAGGCCGGGTTCGGCTGGGGCACGCTCGCGGAGCGCGGCTGGGCGATCTTCGTCGTCCGCGTGGAGGTCGACTACCTGGCCGAGACCGGACGGGAGGACCGTCTGCTGATCCGGACCTGGGCCGACTCCTTCCGACGCACGAGCATGGTGCTCGCCCAGGAGATGCTCCGCGACGACGGTTCCGGCACGGTCGTGGCGCGGGCGCGGGTGTTCGCGGTGTGGATCGGGCCGGAGCGCAGACCGATGCGGGTGCCGGCCGACGTACAGGAAGGACTCACCAGGAGAAAGACGTGACCGATCGTGATCGACTCAAGGAGCTGCTCGTTCGACGTTCCGTCCGCATCGGCGAGTTCACGCTCGCCAGCGGTGCGAAGTCGGACTACTACATCGACGCACGCCTCACGACGATGTGCGCCGAGGGGCAGCTCCTCGTCGGCCAGGTCGGGTACGGCGCGATCGTGGAGAGCGGGCTCGCCCCCACGCACGTCGGTGGCCTCACGCTGGGCGCCGACCCGATCTCCTACGCGGTGGCGCACCGGAGCGCGCTCGAGGGAGCTCCGATCGACGGCTTCACGGTACGCAAGCGCGCCAAGGACCACGGCACCGGGCAGCGCATCGAGGGAGGGCTCGCCGCTCGAAGCCGCGCGCTCATCATCGAGGACACGATGACGACGGGCCGAAGCACGCTCGAGGCGGTCGAAGCCGTGCGCATGCAGGGCGCCTCGATCGTCGGGGTGATGACGCTGGTGAACCGCTCGGACGGCGCGGCCGCCTTCTTCGAGCAGCAGGGGATCCCGCTGATCTCCGTCTTCACCGGCGCGGAGCTGGTCGACGCGGCGAAGGCCGGGGGCTGACGGCGCCTCAGTCGAGGAGCCGCAGCGGCATCACCAGGCAGAGGTAGTCGGGCACGTCGTCTCCGGCGGGCTCGATCGTGGCGGCCCGCTCGGGCGCCTTGAACTTGAAGTTGACCTCGTCCGAGGGGATGTGACGCAGCACCTCGAGGAGGTAGTTGGCGTTGAAGCCGATCTCCAGCTCGTCGCCCTCGTAGCCGACCTCCAGCTCGTCGTGTCCCTCGCCCAGGTCGGGGGTGAGCACGTTCAGGTGCACCCGGCCGGACTCGAACTTCAGCCGGATCCGGTGCGTCTGGTCGGACGCCACCACCGCCATCCGCCGTACCGCAGACTCGAAGGCCTTCTTGTCGATCATCGCGGACTTGTCGTTGTCGCGCGGGATCACCTGGTCGTAGTTCGGATACTGGCCTTCGATGAGGCGGGTGTAGATCTCGGTGGTGTCGGCCCGGAATCCGAGGTGGTTGCCGCTGCGCGCCACCGCCAGCTCGTCGTCGTCCTTGAAGAGGCGTTGCACCTGGGTCTGCGCGGCGGGCGTCACAGTGAGATCGGCGCGCGGCGTCCCGTTGGACGGCACGCTCACGCCCATGCGGGCCAGCCGATGGCCGTTCGTGGCGACCATCTTCATCTCGCCGTCACGCAGCTCCCAGAGCACGCCGTTGAGGATCGGCCGGCTCTCCTCCGTCGAGACCGCGAACGACGTGTGGTGGATGAGCCGGTTCAGATCCGCGCCGGTGACGGTCACGCCCTCGGAGAAGTCGACCTCGGCCAGCGTCGGGAACTCGTCGGCGGGCAGGCCGTTGAGCTTGAAGTGACTGCGGCCGCAGCGGAGCTCGATCTGGTCCCCGCGGGTCGTCACCTCGACCGGCTGGTCGGGGAGCTCCCGGGTGATCTCCTGGAGCTTCTTGCCCGGCGCCGTAAGGCTGCCGGGCTCCTTCACGTCGGCGAGGACCTTCACGCGCACCGCGACGTCGAGGTCCGTCCCGCTCATCCATACCCCCTCCTCCGTCGCCTCGAACAGGATGTTCGAGAGCACCGGAAGCGTCGTCTTCGACGGGATGCTGGCGGAGACCGCGGCAAGACCGGTGTGAAGGTTCTGCCGGGTGATCGTGAAGTTCATCGGCGAGGGGCTCCTGGCGTCCGTGTCTCGGGGTGGGGGCGAGCGTCGGCCCGTTTTCCCAGGGGAGAGATACTATCTCTCTTTATATCTGAAAAACATAGTCGTAGTAGGGCCTGTGGATGTGTGGACAGACCAGGGCCCGGGGTGGGGAACAGCGTTGTGACACAAGGGATTCGGGCCGATGCGAAGACGGGCGGCGGACTGTGGAAAACCCGGCGTGAGTGGACGGACGTGGAGCGTGCGCGCTGCGGGGCGTGGGAATCCGAGGGGTTTTCCACAGAAATCCACAGACGTGTGCACGGGCGGCCCGAAAGGGCTCATGCCGGCTCGCGGAGCTCCCGCATGACGTCGCGTACCCGGTCCCGGAAGTCCGGGTCGTGCTCGAGACGTCGCTCGACCTTGCGGATGGAGTAGAGCACCGTCGAATGATCGCGTCCGCCGAAGCAGCGGCCGATCTCGGTGAGGGGCAGGTCGAGGAGCTTCCGGATGGCGTACATGGCCACCTGGCGCGCCTCGGTGACGGTGCGCGTGCGCGTCTTGGCGCAGAGCGCCTCGGGGCGGACGCGCCAGGCGCTCGCGATGCCCTCCTGGATCTTCTCCGGAGAGGCGACGGGCTTGCGCGGGGCCTGCTCTCGTCGACGGAGCGCCAGGACGCGGCGTGCGAAGTCGGCGGTGATCTCCGTGTTCCATACCGACGAGACCGCGAGGAGCTTGATGACCGCGCCTTCGAGCTCCCGGACGGACGAGGTGCACGACTGCGCGATGCACTCGATCACGTCGGCGTCGAGGACGAGGCCCTCCTCCTCGGCCTTGCGCCGCAGGATGGCGATGCGTGTCTCGAGATCCGGAGGGCGCAGGTCGACGGTGAGCCCCCAGTCGAAGCGCGAGACGAGCCGTTCCTCGACGCCCTCCATCTCGCGGGGCGGCCGATCGCCGGTCAGCACGATCTGGCGGTGCGAGTCGTAGAGCGCGTTGAAGGTGTGGAAGAACTCGTCCTGCGTGCTCTCCTTGTTGCGCAGGAACTGCACGTCGTCGACCAGAAGGAGGTCCATCTCCCGGTAGCGCGCACGGAACTGCGCGGTCGTGCCGCGCTGGATGGCCGTGATCATCTCGTTCATGAACTGCTCGGCCGAGACGTAGGCCACGCGCGCGTGCGGGTTCGACTGGATGACGCGGTGCCCGATCGCGTGCATGAGGTGCGTCTTGCCGAGCCCGACCCCGCCGTAGAAGACGAGCGGGTTGTAGAGCCTACCAGGCTTGTCGGTGGCCGCGTTGGCGGCCGCCGTGGCGAGCTGGTTGTTCGGGCCGACGACGAATCGCTCGAAGGTGTACCGTTCGTTGAGGCCCGGGCTGCGCACCGTGAGCACGCGCCCGGGCACCGCCGGCGCGGTCGGCGGCACCGAGAGCATGTCCCGGGGAGCGGCGCCGGGCGCGGGGGCCGTCGGCTCGTCGGGCGTCGGAGACTCGAGCGACACGGACGGCGCGGCGAAGGCGTCCGGAGAGGCCGCCCCGCGCACGGTGACCTCGAGCGGGCGGCCGAGCACCTCGGCGCCGTGCGCCTCGAGGAGATCGCCGTACTTGTCCTCGAGCCACTCCGCCTTGAAGCGGTTGCCGGCCTCGAGGAGGAGCTCGCCCTCGGTGAGGGCGACGGCCCGGACCCCTTCGATCCACGAAGAGAAGGCGTGGTCGGGAACCTGGTCTCGGACGGCGTCCTGAATGCGGGTCCAGACCTCGGTGGCGGTCAGCTCCATCGGGGGGTCCCTGCCCCCTGTCCCGTGTGTTCGGCTGCGCCGCCCGTGGGGGCGACGGCGACGGTTCGGGTGAGGGCCGAGAGCATCCGCGGGTGCTTTCCGGGGCGTTCCGTAGGGGTTCGAAGGGGGTCCCGATTTCGGGCGGGGCGTCGAAGCTACCGAGCGTTTCGGGAAATGTCAAAACAGGCCGAAAACGCCCGTAAATCCTCGGGTTCAGGCGCTTGAACCGGTCCCCGGCGTTGACCCGTTCGCCTGCCTCCGGCTATCTTCCCAAGCTCGTTTACAGACGTCTGCAAACCAAATGAATCGGGCTGGCGGGAATGAAGCCGACATACAAGCCGCGCAATCGCAAGCGGGTGAACAAGCACGGGTTCCGGGCCCGCATGAAGACGGTCGGTGGGCGCAAGACGCTCAACCGTCGGCGCAAGCGCGGACGGGCGCGTCTGGTGGTCAAGATCGGCGGGAAGTAGACCGCACGATCTCGCCACGGGACGAGGGTCTCCCACGCGAGGCGCGCATTCGGCTCGGTTCGGAGATCCGTGGACTGCTCGAGCGGGGGGAGCGCAGGAGGACGAGGAACGTCGACGTCTTCTTCGCCGCTTCCCCCGCTTCGCGTTCCCGCCTCGGGCTCGTCGTTCCGAAGCACGGTCGCCGGATCGTGGACCGGAACCTGGTGAAGCGTCGACTGCGGGAGATCGGACGGCGGAGCGCGCTGCCCCGGCTGGACGCAGGGGGCACGCCCGTCGACCTGCTGCTGCGGGCTCGTCGCGGCGCGTACGATGCGGACTTCGCGACGCTGGAGGCGGAGGTGATCGAAGTGGTGGAGGCGCTGTGCTCGCGAAGCTCCTGATCGGGATCGTCCGGTTCTACCGGAACGCGATCTCCCCGTGGACCCCGCCGGCGTGTCGGTTCACGCCCACCTGCTCCGCGTACGCCCAGGAGGCGATCGAGCGGCACGGTGCCGCGCGCGGCTCGTGGCTTGCGGCCCGGCGGATCTGCCGCTGCCATCCCTGGGGCGGCCACGGGTACGATCCCGTGCCGTCGGCGCCTTCCGTTGACGACGAACCCCGGCTCGGTCGTATGGATCAGGCCGTCGCCCCGATCGAACGATAGATGAAGACCGAAGCCCGCTTTCTCCTCGCCGTCCTCCTCATGCTGGGGGTTCTGGTCGGCACGAACTTCCTCTTCCCGCCGGTGGTCCCGGAGAGCGGGGAGGCCTTCGGGGACAGCGTCGGCGCCGAGGTCGGCGGCGAGGAGACGGGCGGGATGCCCGACATCGACGTGGCCGAGCCCGGGCTCGCGGACACGGCGGCCGAGGCCGCGCCCGTGGCCGGCGGCACGCCCGAGGCCGCCGGGCCGGACGCGCGTCCGGGAGCCGTGGCGCCGCCC
>CALJLC010000222.1 GCA_937982605.1 uncultured Gemmatimonadales bacterium
GGCGAGCCCCGCCGGGCGCTGTACAGGCACATGCGGGTGAAGGGCGACTGGGGCAACGACGACTACCGCTCGATGGCGGAGGTCGTCGGCCGGTACTTCCGGCGCCGTCGCGACGAAGGGCGGCCGATCCCGGACCTCGCCGTGATCGACGGGGGCAAGGGGCAGCTCGGTGCGGCGGTGGAGGCGCTCGAGGCGCTGGACCTGGCCGACGTCGCGGTGATCGCGCTGGCCAAGAAGGAGGAGGAGGTCTACCTGCCCGGCCGGGCCCGTCCCCTCAGCCTGGACCGGCGCAATCGCGCCCTGCACCTGCTCCAGCGCATCCGCGACGAGGCCCACCGCTTCGCGGTGCGCTACAACCGCAAGCTCCGCAGCCGCCGGACGCTGCGCAGCGGCCTGGGGGACATCCCCGGCGTCGGTCCGAAGCGCCAGACGCTCCTGCTCCGCCGGTTCGGGTCGCTCAAAGGGGTGAAGGAGGCCACGCGCGACGAGATCGCCCGGATCCCGGGCTTCTCCGAGGCCCTGGCGAGCCGGATCCTGACGTATCTGGGGCGCTGAAATCGGCGCCTGCCGACCCTCGTACCCATTCGTGCGCGGGGCCTTGGCCCCCGTTTTGCAGCCTTCTAGGTTTACCAGTCTGTACAGCAACACGACCCCAATGGGAGGAAACCCCGGATGAAGATCCGTACCGGACTCGTCCTGGCCTTCGCGATCGGTCTCGCGTTCACCGGCTGCGCCTCGGGCGGAGGCGGAGGCGGCGGAGGGACGACAACGGCGGACCTGCTCGCGCGTGCGGGCGGGGCCAGCGCCGGCGTGAATCCGCGCAACACGGACAACACCCGGGCCGCCGAGGACGCCATCGAGGCCGCCGAGGACGCCGCGACCGAGGCCGAGGCGCAGGGCCACTACGAGACCGCGGCGTCCGCCGCCGATCTCGCGATCGCCGAGGACCCGCAGAACCCGCTCGCCTATCGCCTCGCGGCCATGGCGGCGCTGGGGCTCGGGGACTACGAGGCCGCGGCGGCGAACTTCGACCGCGCTCAGGAGCTTCGCCCGGTCTACGAGTTCGACTTCATCGGCATCCGCGAGCAGGCGTGGATCGACCGGTACCAGGAGGCGACCCCGCACGTCCAGTCCGGGGACTACGAGACCGCCGCCGAGTTCTTCGAGCAGGCCAACACGATCTACAAGGGCCGGCCGGAGGCGATGGTCACGCTGGGCCAGATCTACGCCCAGCTCCGTGAGCACGATCGGGCCGTGGAGAACATCGACGCCGCGCTCGCCTTCGTGAACGACTCGACCAACATGGCGAACGTGGACTCCGCCACGGCCGCCGGCTGGCAGGAGTCGACCGCGGACTTCCCGCTGCTGCGGGCGCAGGTGCTCGCCGACGCCGGCCGCTTCGAGGAGGCCGTCGGAACGTACCGCCAGCTCTCGGCGCAGAACCCGCAGGACATCGAGCTCAAGAAGGGCCTTGCCGCGATCCTCTCGGAGATGGGCAACGAGGCCGAGGCGACTCAGGTCTACACCGAGCTCCTCGAGACCCCGGGTCTCGACCCCGAGGACTACTTCAGCATCGGTGTCGGCTTCTACCAGAGCAGCGACTACGAGCTCGCCGTGGAGGCGTTCAGCCAGTCCGCCAACGCCAGCGTGAACGATCGTGACGCCCTCGAGATGTGGGCGCGCTCGCTCCAGCTCGACTCGGCGTACGCCGCGGTGCCGCCGGTGGTGGACCGCTGGACCGACCTCGATCCGTACAGCGGCTTCGCGTGGCTCATCCTGGCCCAGGCCGCGAACCAGCTCGAGGACGCCGCGCGGACGCAGCAGGCGATCCAGACCGTCGACGGGCTCGAGGTCAACGTGAACGACCTCACGATGCGGCGCTCCGCCGCCGGAGGCGCCATGGTGAGCGGGTCGGTGATCAACAAGACCCTCGATCCGGGCGCGAGCGTCACGCTGCGCTTCACCTTCTACCGCAACGACGGCACGCCGATGGGCAGCGTGACCGAGTCGGTGTCGGTCGGCGCCGTGGACATGGCCCAGACGTTCACCGTCCAGTTCGACTCCGCCGAGCAGGTGGGCGGATACGGGTATGAGCTGACCGTCGGCTGACGCCGGCTCGAAGCACCATTCCGCAGGCGGGCGGACCGGCCGAAGGGCCGGCCCGCCCGTTTTGCGTGCGGGGTGGGGGCGCTAGATTCACCGTCACGCGGGAGTAGCTCAGTTGGTAGAGCATCAGCTTCCCAAGCTGAGGGTCGCCGGTTCGAGCCCGGTCTCCCGCTCTGAGAGGTAGGAAGGCCCCCAGGGGGCGGAGGTGGGCGGCTGGGCCCGGGCACCGGAGTGGTGCTTTCGGGCGCCTCCTCCTACTGCACCACGAAGAGCCCGCGCCCCCACGGCGGATCGGCCGCGGTTTCCCCGAAGACCACGGGCCCGGTCTCGTAGATTCGGCGGCCCAGCCAGGCGCGGTATGCGGCGGAGGCGTCGGTCACCACACCGTGACCGTCCCAGACCCCGTCTTCGCCCGTCCGGGTGACGACCTTCCCCGCGCTCCGCCCCGATAGCACAGGCGCACCCTCCACGCGGACCTCCCACTTGCCCTCGTAGTACGCGAAGGCGCCGCCGGCCACGGCGAGGTCGGGGATCGGGTTCGGCTCCTCGAACCACCACCGCGCTTCGCCGTTCAGGTCCCCTTCGATCGACGCGACCCAGAGGAGGAGCCACCCCTCGGCGTCGCGCTCGCCCCGGTCGCCGACGAAGCGGTACTCGATCTGGCTGAAGAGCGGCGCGGGCGGCTCCGGCCCCGCGCGCTCCGCGGGGCGCGGCCCGCACGAGACGAGGATCAGCACGAGAGGGGCGGCGGCGGGGTGGATGGGGGTGCTCATCGGAGCGGCTCCGCGTGGCCAGCGTGTGGCACGGGGTATCATGCCCGCATTCCGATCGCGGCGGCCACGTCCAGCCCGGACTGGAAGGCGCCGTGGGAGTATCCCGGGAGCCCGCCCACCGTGTCGCCGGCCAGGTACACGCGGCCGTGAGGCCGCCGCAGAACCGGCAGGAACGCTCCGTACTGGCCGGGACGGAAGAACATCAGGTTGCAGCGGGACCAGGGGTCCTCGCCCCAGGCGACCGAGGCGCCCGCCTCGTCGAACCGCGCGGCGTCGCCGAAGACGCGACGCATCCCCTGGCGGGTGAAGCGGAGGCGCTCCTCCGGCGACCGGGCCGCCATCGCGTCGGCGTCGTCGAGCACGGTGTAGCTGGAGAGGACGCCGCGGGGACCGGGCTGACGTGCCGTCGCGTGAGCGAGCATCCCGAGCCCGGCGTCGCTCACTCCGGCGCCGGAGAGGCCCTCCGACTCCCACCACCGGGTAGGCGTCTGCGTGAAGACCTGCGTGGCCCGGATGACGCCGAGCTCGCGAAGCGCGCGCCGCTGCTCCGCGGAGAGCGCGTTGCTCAGGTCGAGCCTCTGCAGGACCGGCGGCGGGGGCGTGAGCACGAGAAAGTCGCCTTCGACGACCTCGGAGCCGCCGGAACGATCGAGCGTGATCCGCACCCCCACCTCGTCCTGCCGTGCCGCGGACACCGGCGCACCGAAGCGGACCCGTTCACCGAGCCTTCGCGCCAGCTCGCCGCAGATCCGGTCGTTGCCGCCCTCGACCTGATAGCCGGTACGGCCGAACGAGGCCAGCTCTCGGGCGTACTGCAGGACGCTCGCCTCCTCGTAGGCGCCGAAGTAGCCGAGGCGCAGGAGCTGGCGTGCCCCGTCGGACGCCCCCAGCCGATCCCAGAGTTGCGCGAATGACGTCCGGTCGACGTCGGCGAGCTCGGGTCGGGGGAAGTCGGGTTCGTTCAAGCTCGCCAGATCGTCGACCAGCCCGGGCACGGGGCGCCGTGCGTACCGACTCTGGAGGGCGAAGTGGGAGAGGCTCCGCTCATCGTCCTCGAGCTCGACGGGCCACTCGAGCCCGGGGCGCTGCACGACGCGATGCCCGGCCACGTGGACCACGGCGTGCAGGTCGGGGTCGAAGTCGACCTCGACGAGGCCGAGGCCGAACTCCCGCGCGTACGCCACGCCCGGGCTGCGGTCGACGAGGTAGAGCGCGCCCGCCTCGACATGGAGCCCGTCGGCGAAGGGCTCCCTCAGCGTGTACATGCGCCCTCCTGCCCGGTCACGGGCCTCGAAGACGCGCACGTCGTGCCCCGCGCGGGTGAGCTCCCACGCCGCCGTAAGCCCGGCCGGGCCGGCCCCGACGACGAGAACGCGCGCCGCTCGGGTCGACAGCAGATGTCGCGGGAGCGTCGCCGCGGCGGCCAGCCGGGCCGAGTGCCTGAGGAAATCCGCACGGTTCATCGTCATCGGGAAGGCTCCTGCGCCGGAGGCCGGGGGCGAGCGCGATCGTCGGCTCGTCTCGTCTCCGGAGGCGACGAACGCCCGTCCGGGAGACCACGGCACCGGTCTTGCCACCTGCGGGGTCGGGGGGCGGAATTCGTACGGGTGGGGTAGGAGCGAAAAAGGAGGAAGCCGATGGCGGCGCACTGTGAGGCGTGTGGCGGACACGTGATGTCGTACGGCCGCTTCGCGTTCTGGACCCGACCCACCGCCCGCTGCGCGGAGTGCGGGAGTGAGGTGCGCCTCCGCCATTTCTGGACGGTGATGGCGGTGAGCCTCCTCCTGGTCGTGCCCCCGATGGGCCTGCTGGCGCTCTTCCCGTCGGTGGCCGGCGGCGTGGCGACCGCCGCCGTGGTCACGGCGGTGCTCCTGGCCCTCGACTACGTGAGCTATCACGTCCTGACCTGGGAGATCGACCCGGCGTTCGACCGGGACGATCCGCCCCTGCTGATGCCCCCGGCGGAGTCGCGAGACGCGTGAGCCTCCTGCCGCTGCTGGGTCCGTGGGCCTATCCGCTGCTCGGGCTGTCCGTGATCCTCGTCGCGGACGTCCTGCGGGCGGCGTGGGCGATCCTGGGCGGAGCCGACGACGCCCCGGAGCGGGCGCCGCATCACACGGTGCCGGCGTGGGGCGTCCTCGCGGGCGCCGTGGGGCTCATCGGAAGCGCCAGCGGGCTGGGACGCGTCGCCACGGGCGCCCGGGCGGCGGCCGGCGGCGAGCGCGCGGAACTGGACGCGGTGCTCGACGGCCTCGGGGAAGGGGCGCTCCTGCCGCTCTCTCCGGCCGGCGCGGGTCTCGCGCTCTTCGGCCTCTCGGTCGTGGCGTGGCTCGCGCTTCAGTACGCCTGGGCTCGACGGCGGGACTGAGGCGCGCCCCGACCCGCCGTCCCATCCCGACATGGTGCCGGCGGGCCTCCTCGACGAGTCTAGCGGTGTCCGTGGTCCCGCTGCTCCGTCGCCGTGCTCCGATCTCCCCGCATTCTCGCCTGTGTCTCGGGTTGCCTCGTCGCGTGCGCGGTGCCGGACGCCGACTCCGACTCCGGGGCGGGGGAGCATGCCGAGGTCGGACCGGAGCCCGCCGTGTGCACGCTCGAGGAGGTCGCGCGGAGCCATCTGAGACTCGCGGACGGCACGTACGCCTACGTCGAGCCGCAGGCGCTGCTTCCCGCGCCCGGTGGCTTCCTCCTCGCCGGGCAGCCGACGTACACGTCCTCCGTGAACGAGACCGGTCGGGGCTCCCTCGTCGACGAGCGCACCTTCTTCGGGGTCCGCGTCACCGCCGAGGGTGGCGTGATCCCCGTGCCTCAGCCGGCGGGCGTGGCCCGGATCGAGTGGGTCCGCGGCACGGCGGTCGACGGCTCCCGGTGGGACTTCGTCTTCGATGAGGTCGCACCCGACGCGGAGGTGATCGCCGATCCGGAGCGGGTGGTGTTCGGCGCCCTCGACGGCACGGGTGAGTGGCTCGACGTGGAGACGCTGCCGACGCCTCCGACGGGTGTGCTGGAGTCGGCGTCGACGGCGACGATCCGGTCGGGGCCGGGGAACACCCGGATCTCGATCGTGGCCGCCGAAGAGACGGGTCGGCGCGACGTCCTGCGGTACCGCCGCACCGAGGCCGGGTGGCGGACCGACCTCCTCTGGCCGCGATGGGTCGACCAGGCGCTCCTCCACCATGCAGAGGGCCGTCCGCGGCTCGTCCTCACCGGCCTGGCCCCGGAGCTCCGCGCCCGGAGCCGGGGGGTCCGCGTCGTCACGCTGCCCGCCGACGCCGCGCCTGACATGGGCCCGGGCGACGCGCCACCCGTTTCGACGCGGCACCGCGTCGTGTCGCCCGAGGTCCACTTCCGCGACGCGCGGGCGGCCGGCGACGCACGCCTCGACGTGGGCTGGCTGGAGGCGGGGCCCGACGCCCCGACCTCGGCGTGGCTCGTCCGGGGTGCGACCCGGCCCGGGGCGGCGGTCGAGCCGCTCGCGTCGGCCGCGGTGCAGCTCTCGGCGGCCGCGCTCTCCGACTCCGCGACCGTCTGGATCACGCACGAACCCGAGCCGATGGGGTCCGCGGAGACGTCGAGTCTCGGCTTCACCGTCGCGCTGCCTTCCGGCACGGTGCGCGCCGGCCGGATCCCCAACCCCTTCCACGGGCCGTACGCGGCCCTCCTCGCCGCCCCCGACTCCCTCTGGGTCGTCGGCCCCGACGCGACCTTCGGGGCGGTCGGCTCCTTCGTCCGCAGCCTCGTACTCCGGTTGGCCCTGTCGTGCACATGAGGCAGCCGCTGCAGACCCCTCCAAGGCAGAGACACTCCTCTCATCTCCTGGAGGCCCGATGCTTCGAGGCCGCCTCACCCCCCTCCTCGTCGTCGCGATCACGCTGGCCCCGGCCGCTTGCGGCGACACACCGACCCTCCCGAACGAGCCGCTGCGGGGCGAACCCGACGCTTCGACCGGCGACCTGACCCTCCGCCTGCCGGCGGGCGCCTTCGCCGGCCCGGTCGCGCGGGACGTCCGGGCCCTCACTCCCCCGCGGGCCGCGCTCGACGGGGCCGCGCCCGTGGCTCCGCCGGTCGACCTCACCGACACGCCGCCGTCCTCGATCCTGAACGCCCGCACGGAGACCGGCTTCCGACCCGGCTTCGCCTTCGCGTTCGGCACGCACGACTACTCGGGGAACATCGGGCGGATCGAGACGACCGCGCGGGCGTCGCACCGGGACCGCTTCCTGGGCTCGCTCACCGCCGAGCGTCAGGACTACATCCCGTTCCTGACCGACCTCGGCCGGATCAAGAAGATCTGGACGTGGGCCAAGATCTTCACGGACGAGACGTGTGGCGTCACGGTCGGCGGAAGCAGCGTCCACTCGGCGTGGTGGGAGTTCTTCCAGGGCCGGAGCGCGTCGAGCTGGGGGAGATCCTCGATCTCGACGCAGGGCACCGACTCGTCGCAGCCCGCGTGCACCGGTGGGACCGGTGGCTACGAGCGCGAGGATCTCGAGCCGGGCGGACTCATCTGCTCCTACTGGATCACCTACGACCTGCGCAGCGGCGAGATCCTCAGCGCCGACTTCCTCGGCTGCGTGGACTCGTCGGACCCGAAGATCTGACTCCGTCGCGCCCGCGATCGCTCCCCTCGCACCTCTACCCATCCCGGAGGACCGACATGACTCGACCTCTCGCACGACCCCTCGCCCTCCAGGCGCTCGTGGTCGCTTCCCTCGTCGTCGTGACCGACGCCGCTCCCGCCTCGGCGCAGGGCCGCGCGGAGGGGGGCGCCGCCCGTTCCCTCGTCCTTGCGCTTCCCGACCACTTCCCGGCCGCCGACGCCGTCTCGATGCTCGTCCGCACCCCCTCGCTGGACGTCGTCGTCCTGCAGCCCGGCGACCTCTCGGTGGAGGCGGCGGCGATGGCGCTCTCTCTGCTGCGGCGCATCACCGCCCGGGAGCCGGTACCGGCCGGGGGCAGCGTGATCCCGATCACCGGCTATTCGATGCTCGTACCACCGGACGAGGCGGAGCGGGCCCGGCTGGCCGAGGCGCTCCTGAGGCTCGAGCGCGCTCCGGTCAGCCGGCTCGGTGACCTCGGGCCGGGCCGCTGGACGCGACTCGGCGGCTGAGCGTCAGCCGTCGTCCTGGGCGGCGGGCTGGGCGGTGACCCAGCCCGTCGCGCCGTCCGGGGAGCGCACGTACAGGTAGTCGCCGTAGCGCCCCAGGACCGGCACCTCGGTGCCTCCGTCCACCTGCGCGACGGCGGGCGCGCCGACGGCGGGGCGAAGCCGGACGGGCTCGCTCGCGGCGACGACCTGCGAGGTGACGGGGACGTCCGTGCCTTCCGTCAGACGGGCCGCCACGTAGCCCTCCACGCCGTCGGGGAGGCGCACGCGGAAGTAGTCACCCGATCCGCCGAGGACCCGGAGCGGAACGTGCTGCTCGAGCTCGCGGACGACGTCGGCCCGGAGGCTCGGCGCGGTGCGCAGCCGGATGCCGTCGCTGCCCATCCGGACCCAGCCGCCGAGTCGGTCGAGGTCGACCGCCAGCGCGGGCAGGGTGCCGGTGGGCTGGCGCAGGAAGGGAGCCGGATCGACCGCGCCTTCGCCGCGGCGGTACACGCCGAAGTGCAGATGAGGCGGCGTGGTCCGCGCGTTTCCGGTGTTGCCGACGAAGCCGACGGTGTCGCCCACCTCGACGCGCTGACCGTTGGTGACATACTGGCTGTCGAGGTGGGCGTAGTAGATGTTCGCCTGCCGCACGGGATCGCGGAGCCAGACGACCTTGCCGCCAAGGTTGGTCACGTCGACCCGGTTCACGACGCCCGCCGACGTGGCCAGCACCGGGGTGCCCCGGCGCGCGAAGATGTCGACGCCGGCGTGGCTGCGGCGGCCCCCGTCCCGGTCCGCCCCGAAGGGGCTCTGCACGGCGAGCATCCCGTGTCCCTCGACCGGGAACGCGAGCTGGGCCTCGAGCTCGAGCTTCACGCGGTAGCGGCCGCCCCTCAGCAGCTCCGGCTGCAGGCGGAGGATGAAGTCACCGGCCCGCCACGGCTCGTGGACGATCTCGCCCGGCACCGAGTCGAGCGACACGACCGGCCGCGGCGGATCGGCCTCGTTCGAGGGGACCCGGAAGAGGTCGACGAAGACCCGCGTTCCGTCCTCGCTCTCGAGGGAGAAGGTCGCGGTGAGCCGCTGGCCGCGCGGGATCGAGAGCCGGTACGCCATCGCGCCCGGCTCTTCGGGCGTGATGAAGCCCTCCTCCTCGAAGGGCAGCGGCACGGGCGCCGCGTTGGCCACGGCGGTGCGGCTGGCAGCGACCCAGTCCCGGCCCAGGGCGGTGCCCTCGAGCCCCGCGTCGGCGAGCCCGGCCTGATAGGCCTCGTGCGGCGTCAGGTCCCGGAAGCGGTCCTGGACCTGCTCCACCTGCTCGCACGCCGCGAGCAGAGCCGCGCCGACCAACCCCGCGGCGGTCGCCGCGCGGATCCCAGCAGTCCGTGTGCGTCGTCCCATTCGGTCCCCGTCTCTCGTCCGTCCCGTCCACGCCACCCCACCCGGACCGCCGGCGCGGTCCGTCGCGAGCCTCCCGGAGGCCCGCGTTCCCTTGGACCCCGCACGCGGGACCCTTGTTGCGAAGCTGCGATCTCCCGTCGGTCGGGGTCAAGACGGGTCGCCGTCGGGCCGATCCGTCTTCCGGCGTCCGGCGGCTGTACGGGCGCCGCAACTCCGCTATTTTTCATGGCTTTAGCCGAATCGTCGCCCCGACGGCAGGTCGCGCGTGGTCCGCATCGCAGAAATCGAAGCCGGCAGCATCGCCGAGGAGCTGAATCTCGAGATCGGCTCCCGGGTGGTGCGCATCAACGGCGAGCGGGTCCGCGACGGCATCGACCTGACCTTCCTACTCTCGGACACCGAGCTGGAGCTCGAGACGGTATCGCCGGACGGCGAGACGGTCGTCTACGAGATCGAGCGGGAGCCGGGCGACCCCATCGGGATCGTCCCCGCGCCCGACACGATCCGCGAGTGCGCCAACGAGTGCGTCTTCTGCTTCATCGACGGCAACCCGGAGGGCGCGCGCCAGACGCTGTGGCTGCGGGACGACGACTTCCGTCTGTCATTCACCTACGGCAGCTACGTCACGCTCACCAACCTCGGACCGAAGGGGCTCGCCCGGCTCGTCGAGCAGCGTATCTCCCCGCTCTACGTGAGCGTGCACGCCACCGAGCCGGAGGTGCGCGAGCGGCTCCTGGTGAACCGGCGTGCCGGGCTCATCATGGACCAGCTCACCGAGCTGATCGACGGCGGGCTCGAGGTCCACACGCAGGTCGTCCTGTGCCCGGAGTGGAACGACGGCGCGCACCTGGATCGCACGATCGAGGACCTCTGGGGCCTCGGTCCGGCCGTTCGCTCGCTGTCGGTGGTTCCCGTCGGGCTCACGCGCTACAACCTCGGCCGCCCGGTCCGTCTCCTCACCGCGGCAGAGGCCGCCCAGGCGATCGGCCAGGTCGATCGGGCCCGCGCCCGGGCGTTGACCGACCGTGACTTCGGCTGGTGCTACGCGGCCGACGAGATGTATCTGATCGCCGGGCGCGACATCCCCGGCGCCACCTACTACGACGACGGCGCGCTGTACGAGAACGGCGTGGGCGCGGTGCGTCGCTTCGTCGACGCCTTCCACGTCGGAGCGGCCCGTCTTCCCCGGCTCGACGGGCGGCGCGTCCGCCTCGTCACCGGCGGCTCGATGGCGCCCTTCCTGCGCGATCTGGCCGAGCCTATCGGGGGCGCGACCGGCGCCGAGGTCGACGTCGTGGAGGTCCGCAACGACTACTTCGGCGAGTCGGTGACGATCGCCGGGCTCCTCGGGGGCCGGGACATCCTCGGGGCGCTCGAGGAGGGCCGGGAAGGGGATCTGGTCGTCCTCCCCGCCGAGGCGCTCAACGCCGACGGGCTCTTCATCGACTCCGTCCCGCTCGAAGAGCTGCGGAGCCGCCTGGCTCCGGCCGAGCTCCGCACCGGGTACGAGATCACCGAGGCGCTGGGGGCGGCATGAGCGGGCAGCTCCCGGTCGTCGCCATCGTCGGCCGGCCGAACGTGGGCAAGTCGACGTTCTTCAACCGCGTGCTGGGCCGCCGCGTCGCGATCGTCGACGACCAGCCCGGCGTCACGCGGGACCGCAACTTCGTGAAGGCGGACTGGGCCGGCCGCGATTTCCTGATCGTCGACACCGGCGGCGTGGTCGAAGGCAGCTCCGAGGGGCTCGATGTCCCGATCCGTGACCAGGCGATGGCCGCGGTCCACCAGGCCGACGTGATCCTCTTCCTCGTCGACTCCAAGGTGGGCGTCCACCCGCTCGACGAGCGCCTGGCCGAGGTGCTGCGGAAGTCCGCCAAGCCCGTGGTGCTCGTGGCCAACAAGGTGGACAACCTCCCCAACGACCCGTCCTATCTCGACTTCTGGTCGCTCGGCGTCGGCGAGCCGATCCCGGTGAGCGCGCTGTCGGGCAAGGGCTCGGGCGATCTCCTCGACCGCCTGCTGGAGGTCCTGCCCGAGGCGAGCGCCGAAGACGACGAGGACGTGGTGCGCGTGGCGGTCGTCGGGCGGCCGAACGTCGGCAAGTCGAGCCTCGTGAACCGGCTGCTCGGCGAGGAGCGCGTCGTCGTCTCCGACATGGCGGGGACCACCCGCGACCCCATCGACACGCCGTTCAAGTACCACGGCCACACCCTCGTCTTCGTCGACACCGCGGGACTCCGACGGCAGACCAGGGTCAAGGACAGCCTCGAGTACTACAGCGCGCTCCGCACCGAGCGCGTCGTCAACACCGCCGACGTCTGCGTCGTGCTCGTGGACGCGAGCGAGGAGGAGCTTCACGCGCAGGACATCCGGATCGCCCAGTCGGCGTGGGAGGCCGGGCGCGCCGTGATCCTGATCGCCAACAAGTGGGATCTGGTCGAGAAGGACACGATGACGGCGCCCGAGTGGGAGAAGCAGGTCCGCGAGCGGATTCCCTTCCTGCAGTGGGTGCCGATCGTCTTCGCGTCCGCGCTCACGGGTCAGCGCGTGCGGCGCTGCCTGGAGCTCATCCTCGAGGTGAACAGGGAGCGCTCCCGGAGGATCGAGACGCACGAGGTCAACGAGGTGCTCGAGACGCTCGTGCGCCGACAGCCGCCGCCGCACCACCGGGGGCGCGCGGTGAAGGTGAAGTACGGCACGCAGGTATCCGTGCGGCCGCCGACCTTCGCCGTCTTCGCCAACTTCCCGAAGGCGATTCCGGATCACTACATTCGCTACCTCCACAACGGCTTCCGGGACGCCTGGACCTTCATGGGCACCCCGATCCGGCTTCGCATCCGCGGCAGCAAGGAGGACGACCGCTCGTGACGTACGCCCTCCTGGCACTCGCGTACCTCGTCGGCGCCACACCGACGAGCTACTGGGTCGGGAAGGCGTTCCACGGTGTGGATCTGCGTGAGCACGGCTCGGGCAACCTGGGCGCCACCAACGCGTTGCGCGTCCTCGGCTGGAAGTCGGCGCTGCCGGTCGTGCTCGTCGACACGGCGAAGGGCTTCGTGCCGGCCTGGGCGTTCGGCGCGTGGGCCGGGGTCGCCTTTCCGTGGACCTTCGCCTTCGGCGTCGCCGCCATCCTCGGCCACATGTTCAGCCTCTGGGTCGGCTTCAAGGGTGGCAAGGGGATGGCCACGAGCGCGGGGGTCTTCCTGGCGCTCGCGCCGTGGGCCGTGCTGGCCGGCTTCAGTCTCTGGCTCGCGCTCACCTTCGGCACGGGATACGTCTCGCTGGCCTCGATCGCCGCGGCGGTGGCGCTGCCACCTCTGATCGCGCTCACGCCGCACGAGGGGGGCACGACGCTGGTGTGGCTCTCCACGGCGCTCGCGGCCTTCGTGGTGTGGAAGCATCGGAGCAACATCGGCCGCCTCATGCGCGGAGAGGAGAACCGCTTCCGCCGGGGCCGCGCGGACGCGGGCGAGCCGGCCGGCGACGCGCCCGGCGCCTCGCCCGGTGACGCTCCGTGACCGGCGAGACGCTGCGAGCCTCCGTCGTCGGGGCGGGGGCGTGGGGCACCGCGCTGGCCAAGGTGCTCGCCGAGGCCGGCCACGAGGTGCGGCTCTGGTCGTACGAGGCCGAGGTCGCCGAGGCGATCAACGCCCGTCGGGAGAACCCCTACCTCCCCGAGATCGAGCTGCCGGCGTCGCTACGGGCCCACGACGTGCTCGGGGCCGCCGTGCAGGGCGCCCAGCTGGTGGTCTCGGTGAGCCCCTCCCAGGTCGTGAGAGGGGTCATGACCGAGGCCGCAGACCATATCGCGCCCGGTGCGCTCCTCGTCAGCGCCTCGAAGGGCATCGAGCTCGGCTCGCTCCTGCGCATGGACGAGGTCCTCACCGAGGTGCTGCCGGCGGCGGCGATGGAGCGCTTCTGCGTGCTCTCCGGGCCGAGCTTCGCCCGGGAGGTGGCGGTTCGCTCTCCCACCGCGGTAGTGGTGGCGAGCCGCGACGACGAGGCGGCGCTGCGGGTGCAGCAGGCGTTCCAGACGCCGTGGTTCCGGGTCTACACGAATCCGGACGTCGTCGGAGTGGAGCTCGGCGGCGCGCTCAAGAACGTCGTGGCGCTCGCCGCCGGCATGACGGCCGGCCTCGGCTTCGGCCACAACACCTCGGCGGCGCTCATCACGCGGGGCCTCGCGGAGATGACGCGTCTCGGGGTCGCTCTGGGAGCCCGTCCGGCTACCTTCTACGGGTTGGCGGGGATGGGGGACCTCGTCCTGACCTGCACGGGGGCGCTGAGCCGGAATCGGACGGTCGGCTACCGGCTGGGGCAGGGGGAGTCGCTCGAGGCGATCCTCGGGGAGATGACCGCGGTCGCCGAGGGCGTGAAGACGGCGTCGGGGGTGCACGAGCTGGCCCGGCGGCACGGAGTGGAGATGCGGATCGCGGAGCAGGTCTACGCCATCGTCACGGGAGAGCGGACACCGGAGGAGGCGCTGCGCGCCCTGATGGAGCGCGATCCGAAGCCCGAAGAGTGGTCCTGAGCGGAAGCAGGCATGGATTCGAATCAGCCGGTCGCCAAGAAGGTCTACTACTCCATCGGCGAGGTCTGCGACCTCTCCGGCCTCAAGCCGCACGTGCTCCGCTACTGGGAGACCCAGTTCGACGTGCTCAACCCGACCAAGAACCGGGCGGGCAACCGCGTCTACCGCTCGCGCGACGTCGAGGTGGTGCTCCTGGTCAAGAAGCTGCTCTACGAGGAGAAGTACACGATCGAGGGCGCCAACCAGAAGCTGATCGACATGCGCAAGGAGAACCGTCTGCGCAGCACAAGCGCGGACGTCGTCGCGCCGGAGTTCCTCTCCGGCATCAAGCAGGAGCTCGAGGAGCTCCGCGAGCTGCTCAACCCGCCCGCGGGCGTCGAGGACGGCTCCTGACCGGATGAGGATCCTCTGCACGAACGACGACGGGTACCTCTCGGCCGGCATCGGCGTCCTCAGCCGGGCGGCGAGCACCGTCGGCACCGTCACCGTCGTGGCTCCCGACCGGGAACAGAGCGCCACGAGCAACTCCCTCACGCTGCATCACCCGCTGCGCGCGCGGCGCTCGCCCGACGGCGCGTGGATCGTGGACGGGACGCCCACGGACTGCGTGATCCTGGCCGTCAGCGAGCTGCTCCCCGAGCGCCCGGACGTGGTGGTCTCCGGCGTGAATCACGGCTCGAACATGGGCGAGGACGTGCTCTACTCGGGCACCGTGGCCGCCACGATCGAGGCGACGATCGTCGGGATCCGGTCCGTGGCGTTCTCGTACTGCGGGCCGTTCCCCGAGGAGCTCGAGGGCTTCGAGGAGCTCGTCGCCTCGGTCCTGTCCGCGATCCTGCGTCAGGACTTTCCCGAGGACACGCTCTTCAACGTGAACCTCCCGCCGCTGCCTCCGTCCGACATCAGAGGAATGAGGATAACATCCTTGGGCAGAAGGCGTTACGCGGGCTCGATCACGCGAGGTCACGACCCGCACGGCAAGGAGTACTTCTGGATCGGGGGCGGACACGCGAGCTGGCGGGGGCCGAAGGATTCCGACTTCCAGGCCGTCGAAGAGGGCTTCATCTCGGTGACCCCATTGCACCTGGATCTCACGAACTACCGGCTGCTCGAAGAGATCCGCTCGTGGGACCTGACGCTGTAGCCATGTCGGGTGCATCCCTGGACGACCGGCGCTTCACCGGCTATCGGCGCAAGCTGATCGAGGTGATCCGCTCCCGTGGCATCGAGGATCTCGAGCTGCTGCAGCTCTTCGACCGGGTGCCGCGCCACATCTTCCTGCCTGAGGCGATGGAGCCGCGGGCGTACGAGGACGCGCCGATCCCGATCGGGTACGGGCAGACCGCCTCGCAGCCGTCGCTGCAGGCGCACTACCTCCGGATCCTGCGGCCGCAGCCGGACGAGAAGGTGCTCGAGATCGGCACGGGATGCGGCTTCCTGACCGCGCTGCTCTGCCTCATGGCCGACCGGGTCTACTCGGTCGAGCGGGTGCGCGAGCTGAGCCAGCGCGCCCGGCGCGCGCTCGACGACTTCGGGGTGAAGAATGCGGCGCTCATGGTCGGCGACGGAACGATCGGGTGGAAGAAGTACGCGCCGTTCGACGTGATCGTCGTGTCGGCGGCGTCGCCGAGCGTGCCGCAGGCGCTGGTCGATCAGCTCGCCGAGGGCGGGCGGATGCTCATCCCGGTGGGCGGTCGTGACACGCAGGAGCTGGTGCTGGTGCGGCGGGAGGGAGACGAGATCGTGGAGGAGAAGCCGGGAGCCGAGGTCCGCTTCGTCCCGCTCCTGGGGCGCTTCGCCTGGAAGGAGGAGACCGAGGGGTGAGCGAGGAGAACGAAGCGCCGCGGGCGGGTCCCGTCGACGAGCCGACGCCGGGGGCGGGGTCCGCCATGTCCTCGGAGCCCGGCGTGCCCGTCCCGATGCCGGGGCCGGTGCGCAGGCTCTACGACTGGGTCCTGCACTGGGCCGAGACCCGCTACGGCGTCCCGGCGCTCTTCCTCATCTCCTTCGCCGAGTCGTCGTTCTTCCCGATCCCGCCGGATCCGCTGCTCCTGGCGCTCTGCCTGGGTGCGCCGGGCAAGTCGCTGCGCTTCGCGGGGGTGTGCACGCTCGCCTCGGTCGCGGGCGGGCTGGTCGGCTACGCCATCGGGGCGGGCGCCTGGACCGTCATGCAGGACTGGTTCTTCGCCTACGTGCCCGGGGTGACCCCCGAGGCGTTCGAGACCGTCCGCGCCTTCTACGACCGACACGGCTTCGCCGCGGTCTTCCTGGCGGGCCTCACGCCGATTCCGTACAAGGTCTTCACGCTCGCGTCGGGGGTGTTCGGGATCAGCCTCGGCATCTTCGTGCCGGCGTCGATCCTGAGCCGGGGGCTGCGCTTCTTCCTCCTGGCGGGCCTGGTCTGGTACTTCGGCCCGACGATCCAGCGCTTCATCGACCGCCACTTCGACCGCCTGGTGATTCTCTTCAGCGTGCTGCTCGTCGGCGGCTTCATTGCGATCGAGTTCCTGCTCTGAGCCCCGGCGACTTCGGGAAAACCTTTGATCGCCTTCCCGCGGGGTCCGTATATTGCGCGAACGCAGGAGGTTCGGCGGCTCCGGCCCTCCGTCCTCCTTCGGACGCCATCGAGAGGTTGAGGCCATGAGCGAGCGCGAGAATGGACGCAGGCTACCTCCGCCGGCCTTCCCGCCGGGTTCACGGCGACGGCCGCCGCGCGCGGGTGCCGCTCAGAAGCAGGCCGAGAAGGCCGCCGGCACGGTCGACGACGCGTTCATCTCGCCGGACGAGCCGCTGCCGGACCGTATCGACCCGATGGGCTCGGCCTTCATCTCGCCGGACGAGCCGCTGCCCGAGCGCAGGATCGAGCTCCGCGAGGACTTCCGCGAAGGCGAGATCGAGCCGGGAGAGGAAGGCGTCGTCGTCGGCATGGACATGCAGGCGCACCTCGACGCCACCGAGGTCGTGTCGGGCGGGGATCCGCACGTCATGGAGCTCTCCGAGGCGATCGCCAAGCTGGCCGAAGCGCTCCGCACGCGCGGGGAGGCCGGGCTGAGGGTGCGTCCCGAGATGACCCGCTTCGAGGCGACGCTGCGCGCGTACTGCGTGGGCTATCTGGCCGGTCGCCGCGCGGAGGAGCCGCCGCCGCCGATCCTCGAGGAGCCGCTCCCCACGGACGGGTAGCCCCGGGCGGTCCCGGTTCCGGACCGGGATCGAGCACGGTGCCCGGGCGACGGGGCTTCAAAGCGGACGCCCGAGACGTCATCGTTTCGGCCATGCGACCCCACACGCTCCCGCTCCTGCTCGTCCTGACGTTGCTGCCGTCCGCGTGCGGAGGGCCGGCCGAGCGCGTGCGCTGGGTCGCCGAGTTCGAGTACATGCGCCGGGGCGGCACCTGCGAGACGCCGGACGGGCCGCAGATGTGCCGGCTCCGGGTGGTGGTACGCGACGACGGCACGTGGACGGCCACCGGCGTGCCGCAGCCCCCCGAGCGCGGGACGCTCCCGCTCGGGGCCGCCAGCGAGCTGGCCGCGGTCTTCTCCCAGTCGTGGCGCTACTTCACCGAGGTCCCCTTCGCGGGGGAGTGCCCGACGGCCACCGGCGGGGAGGAGTACGGCTACGTCGAGCGCCGGATCCCGTACGGCCCGGGCGCAGAGCTGATGGACGCCCGGGTCCGGGAGGTCCGCTCGTGCGTGCACGACCTCGAGCGCTACGACTCCCTCGTCAAGCGCAACCAGATCGAGACGGCGTGGCTGGCGCTCAAGCCGCCGGAGCTCGAGCACGTCCAGTTCAAGTAGCCCATGATCGTCTCGGTCCACGTGCCCAAGACCGCGGGCATGAGCGTGCTCGCCTTCCTCGAGGCGGCGCTGGGCAAGGCCGCCGTACGTCGCGACTACCGGGGCGGCCCCGCCATCGAAGGCGGCGCGAGCCCGCCCGCCGTGCTGTTCCAGCGCGCCCTCGACCGGATCGACCGGGTGCGCCTCGCGCGCGCCGGAGACGAGGTGGGCGCCGTGCACGGTCACTTTCGAGCCAGCAAGTACGCCGACCTGGACGCACCCCTGATCGGGTGGGTTCGGGATCCCGTCGAGCGTGTCGCCTCGCACTACCAGCACTTCCGGAGGCTGCCCGAGAAGAACCGGCACGCCGAGGCCGTGCGCGCGGGGCTCGGCCTCGTCGACTTCGCGGCCCGCCCCGGCCTCCGGGACCTCCAGTGCCGCTACCTCGACGTCCCGCTCGAGCGCTTCGCCTTCGTCGGCCGGACCGGCCGCTTCGCCGAGGACCTGCCGCGCATGGCCGAGAGGCTCGGGCTGCCGGCCCTCGCGCCCGAGCTCCGCAACACCAACCCCCACCGGTCCGGCGATCGCTGGGAGATCTCGGCCGAGGACCGCGAGGCGATCCGGGCGCTCAACCCCGGGGACGTCGCGCTCGTGGAGCGGATCGACGAGGTGTTCGGGCCGTGAGCGCCACGGACCCGGGTCGGCAGGGGGTGATCTCCGTATGCATCCCCACCTGGAACGCCGCGGCGTGGATCGAGGAGACGCTCGGCCGGATCCTGGATCAGGAAGGCCCCGAGCTCGACGTCGTGGTCTGCGACGACGCGTCCGAGGACGACACGTGCGCGCTGGCCCGCGCGGCCGGGCGGGGTCGCGTGCGGGTCTTCGCGAACGACGAGCGACTCGGCCTCTCCGGGAACTGGAACCGTGCCATCGGCCATGCCGAGGGAGAGTATCTCTGCCTCTTCGGCCAGGACGACGCGGCGTATCCGGGCTGGGCGGCCACGTTGCACGGGCTCCTCGAGGCGCACCCCGACGCGGTCATGGCCTTCGGCCGGCGGGACTTCGACTTCGTCACCGAAGACGCCCGCTCGACGTTCGAGTACTTCGCCGAGGAGTACCCCGGGCTCATCGACGGAGCGTACGCCCGACTCGGTCTGCGGATCGAGCCCCGAGCGATGGTGCGCGAGTCGATGCGACTGGGCTTCCTGCTCAACCTGGTCGGCGAGCCGTCGTTCGTCCTCGTCCGCCGATCGCACCCGGCGGTTCGCGCGGGATTCGACGAGCGCTTCCGGCAACTGGTGGACTGGGAGTTCTACACGAGGCTCTTCACGTCGGGGCCGGTCGTGCGCACCGACGAGGTCGTCGGTGCGTACCGGATCCACAAGGCGGCCGCGTCGTACGCCAATCGGAACGACGGGACGGCCTATCGGGAGCAGATCCCGTTCCTCGAGCTGCTCGAGGATCGATACCGTGGGCTCCTGGGGTGGACCGGCCGTCGTCGCCTGCGCGCGCGGCTACGGGGCGTGCGACGGTGGCAGGCCGAGGAGCGGCGCCGGGCCGAGAGCGGCTAGGCGACTAGACCCGGGTCGAGCGCTTCGAGCGTCCGAAGCTCCGGCGCGCCAGGGCGCGGATCCCGTCCATGACCGCGGCGCCCCTCCAGGGCAGGCTGGCGGCGGCCGGCCGCGCCGCGCGCTCGTCGTCGGCGAGGCGGGTGGCCTCGGCCACGTAGCCGCGGGTGTCGTGCTTGACCCGCCAGTCGTACAGACCGCCCTCCGTGGCGGTGAACTCGACTTCGTCACCGGGCGCCCAACTCTGCACCTCCGGCCAGTCGATCGGGGCGAGCAGCCAGCTCGAGCAGTCCGTGCACACGAGGATCGGGTCTCGCTCGTCCACGCGCGCCACCGTGCGTCGATTGCTCATCTCGTTTCCCCCCTTCCGTGAGATGTGCCTCGCGGGGTACGTACCTGTACCCACGTACAGCAAGAGACTCACAGTAGCGAACCCGCACCGGTTGCGCCACCCGGGGGGTCACGGGCGGAGGGTCAGTAGATCGCTTCGAGCACGAACTCCAGCCGCGCGTCGTAGCGCCCGGTACGGTGGACGGGAGTGCCCTCCGGAATGGAGCCCGAGATCCGGACGAAGGTCCGCTGGACCGTCCCGGGGCTGTCGACGGCGACCTGGCCGAGGGCGTCGCACGGTACCGGCGCCGCCGCGCCGTCGGGCTCCCGGGAGAGCGTGCACAGGAAGCGCACGGGCACCGTGTGGCCGTCCGGCCCGGTGAGCTCGGTCGGCAGCGCGGGGACGGTGACGCGCACGTCCGAGTTGTGGGTGAAGGCGAACGAGCCCATGCGACGCACCTCCGTCACCGGCGCCTCCGTCACCCAGACGGCGCCGAAGTCGAGGTCGGTCGGAGCGTCGGCTTCGAGGTGCGCCAGGATCGTCGCGGAGGCCCGCACCGGAACCGTCCGCGTCTGGGCGTCGACGCGCTCGACCGTCGGCACGACGGCGAGCATCGCGAGGAGGGCGGGAAGCGTCGTGGCACGACGGGAGCGTCGCATGACCATCTCCGGGGCGGTGGGGTCTCTCATCCCTCAGGGTCGGCCGATGTGGACGGAGCTTGAGCCGCCGGGGCGAACGCCGGCCCGAGGGGGAGGCGCCCGGGGGCCTGCGAGCATGCGCCGTACCGAAATGAGAGTGCCGGCTGGTACGGGCGCGACTAGGATGCACGGAGACCGGGGACCGACGCGATCAGGAGGGGAGATGCCTACGCTGGCCACGTTCAACGCGAACAACTTCTTCCTGCGCTATCGCTTCACGGACCGGTATTCCGGCGCGACGGCCACGTCGCCTTCCATCCTCTCGGAAGCCGAGCGGGCGCAGCTGATCGGGTTCCTGCCCGGGCTGGCGTTCGGCAACTACGCCTCGACCCAGTACATCGTCTGGGACCAGGGTCGGCGGACGCTCGCCGCGCAGGCGCTCGCCGAGCCCGACGGAGTGCTGCCCGACATCCTGTGCCTGCAGGAGGTCGAGAACATCCACGCCATCCGCGTCTTCAACGACGACTACCTCGGGGGGCACTACCCGTACTCGCTCCTGATCGACGCCTACGACCCGCGACTCATCGACGTCGGGCTCCTGTCCCGCTTCCCGATCACCGGCGTGCGCAGCCACATCGACGACGTCGACGCCGGGCAGCGCATCTTCAGCCGGGACTGCCTCGAGGCGCAGATCGAGCTGCCCGATGGCGAGACGCTCCACCTGCTGCTGAACCACCTGAAATCGAAGTACGTGCGACGCAGGGCGGGGGACACGGATGCGGAGTACGACGCCCGCGTCCTCGTCAGCCACAACAAGCGGCTCCGCCAGGCGCAGGCGATCGCCGACTACATCGACGAGCGCTTCGAGAACCGGCAGACGTCGGCGCTGTACGCGGTCGTCGGGGACTTCAACGACACGCCGCTGAGTCCGTGGCTGGCGCCGCTCATGAGCACGCCGCGCCTCACCGACGTCCTGGCCCGGCACCGGCCGCTCGACGACCGGTGGACGTACTACTGGCGCTCCGAGGGGCGGGTCTCCCAGATCGACTACGTGCTGGCGTCACGGGCGCTGCGCGCCCGGATCGATGCGCGGGTGGCCGCCGATGCGGCGCACACCCCGCACATCGAGCGGCAGGGGCTCGGCTACCGGGAGATCTCCGGAGCAACCGGCCTGATCCTCCCGTCCACCGTCCGGCTCCGTCATTTCGAGGCCGACGGCGTGACGCCGGTACCGGCGAACGTGCCGCCCGAGGTGCGCCTGGACTTCCGCTTCGGCCGGTATCCGGCGGTCATGGCGGACTGGCACGACAACATCTCGGACCACTGCCCGGTGAAGGTGTGGTTCTAGGGCGGGGTCAGGGGTTGATCCGCATCGTGCCGCCCGTGCGCGGATTGCGGCCCGTGCGGGCCTTGCGAGCCTCGGCCACGATCGCGTCCTCGCTCGGGTCGGGTGCGGTAAGCGAGTCGTCGCACGCTCCGAGGGTCAGGGCGACGGCCAGGATCAGGAGCGCGGTTCTCATCGGTTCCTCCGGTTCGTCGGCGGGCGTGTCCCCCCGTTCGAATGCACGATAGGAGACGGGTGCCCGGCGCTCCCTAAGCAGACGTGCGTATCCGCGCCCGCCCGCGACGTAGACCGCCGGGACGGGCCGGCTGGATGTCCCGGCGTTCCCGTTGCCCCCCTCCCGGGCCGCGGCGAGGTTTGTCGCCGAGCACCGCCCCCGTAGCTCAGGTGGATAGAGCGACTGCCTCCTAAGCAGTAGGTCCCGCGTTCGAGTCGCGGCGGGGGCACTATAGAAAGCAAGGCGCCGCAAGCTCTTCGGAGCCTGCGGCGTCTGTGCTTCTGGTCGCCGTCACAAGATTGTGCCTGAAACGTGCCTCACGCGGGCGTGAAGAAAGCCGCCCTCACTTCCCGACGGCCTGCACCGCGGAGAGCACACCCTCGGCCTCCGCCTGCTGGTAGATCCGCTGGACCGTCTCCGTGGAGCTCCACCCACCGGCTGCGGCCACGTCCTTGAGCGGCAGGGCCTTCAACTCGGTGGCGAAGAGGCGCCGGTATCCGTGCCACCGGGTGCCGCGGAGCTTCGGCAGGCCCGCGAGCTTCTCGGCTCTCACGAGCCAGTCGCCCGCGAGGTCCCTGCGGATCGACTTGGAGTCGTCGCCCGGGGCGGGAAAGAGCGGCACGTCCCCGAGTCGCGGGTTCCGCTCGAGGTAGGCGTCCAGGGCAGCGCGCGCCGGCCCCGAGAGGGGCGTCAGGCTCGCCAGCCCCTGCTTGTCGTGCTCGGCCCTCCATCGGATGGCCCCGAACGGGTAGTGCTCCGCGTCAGCCTCATTCAGCCCCATTTCCGCGATCACCGCCCGCACCGCGTCCGGGCTGCGCAGGAAGTCGTTTGCGCGCAGGCAGCAGATCGCGTTCTCCCGACGACCCGTGTAGCGGGCGAGAGAGAGCATACAGCCGAGGCGGCCCTCCGAGTCCACCTCGTCGGCCTTCGCCAGCGTCTTCAGGAAGCGCTCGTGGCTCGCGACGGGCCGACGGACCCCCTTCTCCTTGCTCGGCCGCTCCAGGCCCGTCAGCGGGTTCGTGGTGACCAACCGCCGGCCGTTGACCTTCCGGCCGTGTGCCCAGTTGAAGACGGTAGATAGCCAGCGGAGGTCTGCCTCCACCGTCGGCTCCCGTACGCCCTCGGTGCGTGAGCCTTCGGGGGCGAGGTCACCCGACATTCGCAGGTCTCTGAAACGGTCCACGTCCGCCTGCCCGATGTCGTCCACGGGCTTGGACGCTCCCCACGCCCGCACGAACAGGTCACGCCGCGTCTCGCACGCCTTCTGCCACTGCGCACTGTAGGACAGCGCCTTTTCGGCGAAGAAGAGCTTGAAGACCGTCTGGAGGTCGACGGTACGGCCGAAGTCGTGGCCCTGACCCTCCTCGGCGATCGCACGGAGGAGGTCCTTCACGTAGCCCTCGGCCTGCTTGCGGTCCGTGCGCTTCGTCGATCGGCGCACCCGCTTCCCGCTCAGGCCGTCCGTGAAGTCGTAGTAGAAGAAGTCCCGGTCGGGCCACCTGAAGAGGCGAGCCCGGAGGCCCGCCTCTTCCACCCACTTGCTCCACGCCTCAGCCATCAGACGACCTCCTCGGGCGCCGAACCGATCTTCGCCAGGAAGTCCACGATCCCAGTGAGGAGCCCCTCCAGGACGTACCGAGAGCGGGGGTGCGAGTCTGGGTCACGGGTCGCCGCGGCCACGACCGCGAGGGCCTCGGCGCTGTTGAAGTCGAGCCCACCGAACCCGTCGCCATGCCCTGCGCTCTCCCGAACGACCTCGGACGCCCGCGTGGCAACGTCGTGAACCGCGGCCACGATCTCCCGTCCGTCGTCGGTGAGGAGGCCGTCGTGCGCCCAGAACTCCCCGTGCTGGCACATCCTGTCCAGCGCGGCGTGGATCAGGCGCGCGTGGTTCCGGGCGTACGCGA
>CALJLC010000223.1 GCA_937982605.1 uncultured Gemmatimonadales bacterium
GCTCGCGATCGGTGTGGGTCGCGCATTCTGAGCGCGCGGGTCCGAGCGCTCGGCTCCCGGGACCACGCAGCCTCCCCTCAGGCCCCCCACACCTCGCGGAACAGCCGATACCAGTTTCCGCTCATGATCTTCTCGGCGGCGGTCGCGCCGTAGCCCCGACCCCGCAAGCCGTCCCAGATGGTCTCCATCCTGCGGGGGTGGTTCAACTCCGAGAGGCAGAAGGGCCAGCGCACCGGCGGCATCGTGGTCGGGTCCGGGTAGAGGCGGGAAAGCTCGTCGACCAGCTTCTGACGCTCCGCGTCGGTGTCGGGGACGGGGCGATGCTCGCGGTCGCTCCCGATGCCCACGTGGTCGATTCCACAGACGTTCACGGCGTGGTCGATGTGGTCGAGGTAGTCGCCCAGGTCGTTCCGTTCGCGGGGGCCCAGGTAGGGATTGAGCTGGACGATCCCGATGACGCCGCCCCCGTCGGCCATCTCCCGAAGCGCCTGGTCGGTCTTGTTGCGGGAGTGGTCGAAGACCGCCTTGCAGCCCGCGTGCGTGATGGCGACGGGGGCGGAGGAGAATCGGATGGCGTCGAGCGTCGTCTGCTCACCCGAGTGCGACACGTCGACCAGCATCCCTCGGGCGTTCATCGCCTCCACGACCTCGACGCCGTACTCCGAGAGACCCGAATTGGTGCGCTCCGAGCTTCCGTCTCCGAGCAGATTCCGGTGGTTGTAGGTGAGCTGCATGATGCGGACGCCCATCTCCCAGAGCGTGTCCACGCGCCCCGGGTCCCGCTCGAGCGGTGTCGCGTTCTGGGGATAGTAGACGAGCCCGAGCCGACCCGACGCGATGGCGCGGTCGATGTCGGCCTCCGACCGGATGCGCATCAGGCGGTTCGGATGCGCGTCGATGTGCGCCTCGTAGGCCTCGATCTCCGCCGCCATGTCGGGGAAGGCGTCCGAGCCGTAGAGACCGGGATTGCCCACGGTGACCACGCAGCAGCGCATTCCGCTCCCGATGATCTCGTCCAGGAGCTCGGGCTCGTAGTCGAGCCGGATCTCGCCGAGCCCGTCGATGGAGACGGCCCGCTCCTGACGGAGCCCGGGTCGTGCCACGGCGAAGGCTTCGGCGGGGAGCGTTCCGGCGAGCGGCAGGCCGGCGGTGGCTCGGAGGAAGTGGCGGCGGTCCATGGAGCACGCTCGGTCGAAGGGGAGCACGATGGTGCGGGTAGTCTCGGTGGACGGAGACGGTTGCGCCAACGGGAGGCCGCGAGCGGGGGTGGACCATATTGACTACAAAGTAGCGATCCCGTACTCATGCACCCCGATCCCCCCGTCAGGAGGTGTCCATGGAGGCTCGTCGCAACTGGCTCCGATCCCCCATTGTGGGTGGAGTCGTCGGAGTGTTCGCGGGTGGACTCACGATCTTCCTGCTGGAGGCCGTGGGCCACGCCCTCTTCGGAACCGCCGATCCGTCCGACCTCTCGAGCGTGACGACGGCGATGTTCGCCGCGGTGCTCGTCGGCTGGGTGCTCGGCTCCGCGGTGGCGGGGGCGTTGGCGACCTACTGGGCGCAGGCCACGAAGCCGACCACCGGCGTCGTCGTGGGCCTGGTGTTGCTCGCCGCGGCCGGCTCGAACATGCTGGCGTTTCCGCACCCGGTGTGGATGATCGTCTCCGCCGTGGTGCTCATGCCCGCCGCCGCGACGATCGCGGCGCGGGCCACCCTCGCCGCAGAAGGGGAGTGACGTGGCAGCCCAGGGCCTCGGAAGCCTCGAGCAGCTCGTTCTGCTGGCGGTCATCCGCCTGAGTCCGGATGCGTACGCCGTCTCGGTCCGCGACGAGATCCGTCGCCGCACCTCGCGCTCGATATCCCGCGGGGCCGTGTACGTCACCCTCGATCGGCTCAAGCGGAAAGGCTACCTGCGATCCGAGCTGGGGACGCCGACCCAGGAGCGAGGCGGGAAGGCGAAGCGGCTGTTCATGCTCGAAGGCGAAGGGCTCGCCGCGCTCAGGGAGAGCTTCGGTGAGCTCCGTCGCATGAGCCACGGGCTCGAGGACGTTCTGGCCCCCGACGCCCTGAGCGTCCGGCCCGCGTGGGCGACCTCGTCACCCGCCTGACCACCCGGCTCCTCCCCGCGCACGAGCGGGAGGCGGTGCTGGGCGACCTCCGGGAGGAGGGCGTCCGGGCCGGATCCGGCGCGTCGGCGCTGGCCGTCCTCGGGATCGTTCTGCACTACCAGCTCGAAGGCTGGCGGGACGAGCGGGCCCGATTCGGTGCCGTGATCTCGCTCGCGCTGGGCTTCGGCCTGTGGTGGTCCGTGACCACGGCGGGCGCGGGATGGGGAGAGCTGGGCTCCGTGTATCAGGATCCGCTCTCGCGTCTCGCGATACGGTTCTGGAGCGCCTCTCACCTGCCGGCGGCGATCGGCGCGGGGCTTCTGGTCGGACACGCCCCCTGGGTCCCGGATTTCGCGCGGCCTACCCGCTGGCACGTGGCCGGCCTGCTCGTCGCGGTCGCCGGTGTGACCGCACCGGCCGGCGGAGGGCTCGCCGCCTCGCTGCTCCTTGTCGGAGGGGTCTGGCTGGGCGATCGGAGCCGCGAGGCTGGACCTGTCTGAGCAGATCGGGGGCGGGTCGGTTCGGTCCGGCTCCGGAGGCTCGGTGGGCCTGGGTGGAGTCGAGCTTCGGGCTTCGACGTGTGCCGCGATGCCGCCGTCGATTCGCTCGGCGCCAAGCATACGGGGCGAGAGGGCGAGGGAGGGGGCACGCCGTCCGAACGGATCTCGGGGGATGCGGCGGACCCGCGCACGACCCAGATTGTGCCACGGTGCCCCCCCCATGAGCACCTTAGGCGGAGTCGATCATGACCCTCCCGCGGAATCCCTCCCGCTCCGTTCCCGCAGGCCCTCGCCTGCTCCTCCGCACCCCGCTGCCGCTACTCCTGGTCGGCTCCGTGTGGGCTTCCCCGGCCGAGAGCCAGCAGCCGTGTCTCATACCGGCGGACGACGTGGCGCTGGCGCGTCACTTCGCACCGACGCTGGTGTTCTCGCCCGGTGAGCGGCACTTCCCCACGGTCCCCTTCTTCACGGCTTTCGACGGAATGTCGAACGACGACGGAGGTTTCGGCGGCCCGGGGATCGACTTCGACAACCCCTCGGAACTGCTACCGGGCCTCGATCCGGACCTTACGAACGGGTCCGTGTCGTGGGACGCTCTCGATTCGTTGGCCCACGCCTGGGACACGGCCCAGGTCTTCACCACGGAGGCCCGCGATTCCACGGGGGTCCGCCGGATGGGGAGGGCCGCCATCCCCGCCGTCTTCTACCGCATACGAAAGCTCACGGACAACCAGCGAGAGGAGGTATGGCGCTTCCTCCGGAAGGACTCGCAAGCGTGGCGTCGACATGACATGGACGAGGTCTTCGATCGGGTTGGGTCGCAGGAGCTGATCTCGTTGGAGTACTACCAGTACTACCTGGACGACGAGGGCATCTCCGGCCACCCGCAGGACATCGAATTCAGCTTTCTCTTCTTGCCCGCCGAGCCGGTCCTTCGCTGCGAGTTCCGCATGTTGGTCGGCGCCGGACACGACGCCCGCACCGCGAACAACGTTCTGGTCCTCCGCCGGGACGATCCGCCGGGAAATCCTCATCACATCACGGTGGAGCTGGGCGGGCACGCCAGCGCCCCTTCCCGCGATCGGGGTGACGGATTCCGGCAGGGCTGGGACGCGAACTGGCACGCCGCCGAGGCTTGGGGCACGCGCGACATCATCGCGTTCACCGGCACGTCGTTCACCGGGCCGTATCGCGCCGGTATGACCCTGGCCCGCACGACCGAGGGCATCGAGAACACGGTGTTCCGCTACACCGATCCCGACATCTGGCGCCGGACCGACGAGGTCTGCGACACCTGCGACGTCCGCGACTACTACCTGCTCGAGGTCGAGCCCTTCGAGCGCCTGGCCAAAGCGATCGAAACGACGTGCGTCGAGTGCGCCCAGAACGCGCTTTACGAGATCGAGGAGGCGCTCGACGACAGCTATATGGGGTCCTCCTTCCAGGCCCCGACCGTGACCGAGGAGCTACTGGAGAGCCTTCAGCCGTGGCTGGCCGGCCTGCACGTGCGCGGCGAAGGCCGGAAGTCTCCCTCGAATCACAGCATCTGGCAGCACAAGCACTACCAACGCTCGCCGACGCTGATCCTCAAGGACCATCTCTACCCCCAATCGATCCGCTCCATCCAGGGGCTGTCGGACCTCCTTCGGCAATTCACCTACGGACTCGGGTCCGTGCCGGACCGTGAGCACGAGGTGTACCTCGGCTTCGCGATTCCACGCATCGACTGGGGCGTCGACCTGAAGGGTGTGGTCGAGGTCCAGGTCGGGATCGCCTTCTCGCGGTGGGCCGGAGACGCCGAGTCCGACCTCACCCTGGCCCTTCAGTACGACCGGGAGTACCGGGAGCGCCTCGGTTGGTACGCCCGAATCGCGTACACGTCGGACCGTGACGAGATCGCAGGCTATCCGGAGGCACGACCGATGACCGTGAGCGGGGGTCTGTCGCTCCTGCTCTTCAGCGATGACGGGATTCGTGGCAGCAAGGTCGCGCAGGTAGTCGGCCTGCTGCCGGGCAATATCGTACGGTTGAGGGTGGGTCCGCGCTTCGACGTCCCCCGCCGAGGGCTCCTGGACTTCGGGCGAGGCGGAGTCGAGATCTTCCTCGCCCTTCGGCAGTGAACGGACGGCGTGTCCCGACCGAGCGCTAGCTGCCGGTGAAGACCAGGACCGCACCCGGAGCCGGCGCGGTCCAGTCGACGGGAAGTCGGTTCATCTTCTCGACGAACTCCGAGTAGAACGTCCCGAAGATCGGCTTCGGGTCGGGCTCCTGGGGTGTGAAGAAGTCCTCCCAATGAGAGGCGATCACGTAGTCGGGCTCGAGGTGCTCGACGAGATCGCCGGGATATCCGTCTTCCCACTTGTGGCCGGGTGCCGTGAGTAGAGCGACGAGCGGGACGTCTCCGTCGAGCGCGGTATCCGGCGGGAACCCGTCGTCGGCCGTCCCGGGGCTGTCGTTGTAGTGGATCCGGAGCGCCGGTTCCCCGTCTGGCCGGAGCACCTCGATGAGGTACGCGTACGTCTCTCCCACCTTCCAATCCCCGGCGCGGCTCGGGAGTGTCGGGCGGGGCGTCCGCTGGTGACCCTGGAACAGCTCCACCCGCCAGAAGTGCTTCGAGTGATCCGAACGAATCGCCATCCAGCGGAAGCGCCCGGAGGTCGAGGAATACCACTGCCCCGGCTCCCTTCGGGTCGCCGCCGAGTCGGTCTCGATCGCCACGACACGGTTCGGATCGGGCATATCGCTCAGGATCAGGTTGCGCACGGTCGGCGCCCCGTACACGCGGGCTTCGGGCCGATAGGTGCGCACGATGTACGGCACGTCCATGAGGTGGTCATAGTGCCCGTGGCCGATCAGGACGGCATCGACGTCGCTGAGGTCGTGGCCCTCCAGTCCGCGATCGACTCGGGCGGTGTCGACCCGAATGCTCGCGAAGAGCACCTGCAGCATGCTGGGGTTGGAGAAGAACGGACCCGTCAGGATCGCCTCGCTCCCCGCTCGAACGATGAAGCCTCCGCTGCCGAGGTAGGTCACCTGCACGTCGCCGAAGTCTCCACCGAGCACGACGGGCTGCATGGGCGCCGGGGGCACGCCGGTCACGGGCCAGCTGTCGTCCCGGGGCTCGTCCAGCGCGGAGCTGAAGCCGGCGGATGCACACGCGGACGTGGTTGTGGCCAACATCAATAGCAGCCCTCGCCAGACGCACATCACGTGCCTTCCTCGGTCGGCGGCCACTCCGGACACGGAAGCAGCTCGGGCGAGGGGCCGATCCGCACACGCCCGATGAGAGGGAAGTGGTCCGAGCCGCGCCGGTCTCCGTACCTCGTGACGCACGACTGCCAATCGTCCGGAATCCGAAACATCATGTGGTCGAGTGTGAAGATGAACGAGAGAGGACCGGTGGGCTTGCCGACGCTCTCGTATCGGGGGAAGGCCGCCGACAAGACGTCGAGCGCTCCCTCGCGGGAGGCGATGGTGTTCAGGTCACCCGCGACCAGGCCCACGGGCGCGGGGTAACGCTCGAGCGCCTGGAGCAGCCCGCGAGCCTGGCGCTCTCGCCCACTCGCGTTGATGAGATCCGTCGACCTTCCTCGGTTGTCGAGGTGCGTATTCACGATCTGGATGTCGATCGGCACGCCGTCCGCCGCAGCGAGGGTCACGGTCGCGGCGACGGCCACTCGGCGTTGGCGCTCGAACGGCAGCTCGATGGCGACGAGGTCGGTCATCGGCAGCCGGGTCAGGATGGCATTGCCGCGATCCTCGGCGGGTCCCGGATCGTCGTTGTCTCCGTTGCGCATCGAAGGCGCATAGAACAGCGACATCCCGAGGGCTGCGGCTACATCGGAGATCTCGGTGGGCGTGTCCGGGCGCCGATCGGCACCGAGGCGGCCGGCCCCCTTGGGCAACGCGGGAGGTCGCGCGGGAACCGCGTTCTTTGCTGCGTACGGCGCCTGGACGGGAACGGGGAGGGGCGCGCCGGGAACCGCCTGGAGCGCCATGGGGCTGGCCACATCCCGGACCGTCGAGACCAGCGCAGCTTCACCTACCGCGACGTTCCATGTCATCACGACGAAGTCGTTGGAGGCGACCGACCCGTGCGACCTGATGTCCGCGATCGGCCGACCGACGGCGGCACACCACCGATCCAGATGGGCGCGGTCCTCCAACTCGGGCGACTGGGCGGGGCCCACGAACGCCACCGGCTGCGTCGCGACACCAGGGCGGGTCGGGACCGGGTCCGAACGACAGATCGGAGGCACCATGGGGCCCATTGCCGGCACCGGAGCCGGGCCGCACGCCGCGAGCGGTGAGAGTGCGACGAGGCACGAGAGCGCGCGGGGAGAGGGGACGGGTGAGGGCACCGGGTCAGGGTCTCCGCACAGGATACGCGCCTGACTGGAGGTCGACGTCCGATCCACGTAGCCTGTTCCCCATACAACGGCCCGTGGCGAGGGGACCCGAAACGGCTCGACCCACCGCCACATCACTGGGTCGAGCGGGGGGGGGACGCAGGAATATCTCCGCCGGACAGCCGTGTAAAGAGCCCCCGAGTAGTAGGCCGCCGGCTCACGTGCATTCCTTGGCGCAGTCGCTTCGGTCCGCGACACGGGCCGGCGCTTGCTCCCCTCCGCGGGTCACCCTGCGGGCCGTATCGCGGAAGCTCGGCCAGCCGCTCCGGGTGAGCGACCGAGCAGGCACACGCTGCGCGTGGAGCGCCGTCTACCGAGGTCGCGGCGCTGCGGAGCGCGCCGAATATTCCCCGACGCTGCTTCGTTCCCGAGGTGATCGCAGGGCGCAGGGCCTGAAAGCGCGGCCCCGGGCCCGGGTATACAGTCGTATGGGCCAAGGTACGCCATGACACGCACACCACCGACCGCGATCGCGCTGGGCGCCGTGGTGGTTCTGGGATCGGTGATCGCGGCGACGGCCCACGCCTCCGTATGGGGCGGCGCACGCACCGGCGTCGCCGATCCCGTCACGCTCCTCCTCGTCCTGGCGGGCTCGTTCGGGCTGTCCGCCGTCGGTGTGCTCGCCGTACGTGCGTTCTCCCGGCGCACCGGCCGCGCTCCGCCGCATCTCGTGCATGCGACTGTCGTCGCCGCCGTCCTGCTGAGCCTCGTCGCGATCTCGCGGACCGAGCTGCGCATGGCGGCGCCGCCGTCCGGCACCGCGGCTGAAGCAGCCGACGGCGGCCGACGCGGCGTCCGTGTGCGCTCCGCCTGGCGCGGACCCGACACCCGCAGGGCCCGGGAAGCCACGGAAGCCGAGTTCGACACCGAGGTCTTTCACGGCGCCGAGGCCTTCCGCCGCATCGTGCTCGTCGCAGGCGTGCTGGCGCTGATCCTGGCGTTCGTCGTGCGACGTCGGGCGGCGCGCACGCCCGAGGTGACGTCCCCGAGGGCCGTCGACGAGGCCTCCCGCGCCGCGGCGCGCGAGGCGATCGGCGGCTCGATCGAGGCGATGCTCTCCGACCCCGATCCGCGTACGGCGATCATCGGAGCCTACGCGCGCCTTCAGGAGGAGCTGCAACGGAGCGACGCCTCACGTCGCGCCTACGAGGGGCCGACCGAGCACCTCCTTCGGGTGCTCGGCCTGCTCGACGTACGCCCCGATCCTCTGCGACGGCTCATCGGCCTCTTCGAGCTCGCTCGTTTCTCGGAGCACGCGCTGAACGGTGGGCACCGGGACGAGGCGCTGCAGGCGCTGCGCGACGTGGCGTCGGATCTGACGCCCGCGGGGGCGACCCCGTGAGGTCGTTCGGCGCCGCGACGGCCGCGCTGACCGCGGTCTTCCTCCTGCTCGCGCTCGCCTGGCCACACCTGGCGACACCGCTGCTCCAGCTCCTCGTGGCGCTCCTCTCGCTGGCGTGGGTGGGTGCGCGTGTCATGCGCGCGGAGCTGCCCCTTGGTCTGGCAACGGACACGTACTCGCCCTTCGACGCGCGCCGACCCGATGCGACGGGCCCGCCGCTGCCCGAGCCGGTCGACCGCAGGGCACGTCGCCTGCGCGCGGCGGACGAGCCCGACTCGGCCGAGCGCTTCGCGGTACCCGGCCCGGAGTGCCGCCTCATTGCGGACGAGGCGACCCGACGGCTCGCGGAGCACCATGGGCTGGACGTGCGGGACCCCTCCGATCGTGTCCGCATCCGAGGTCTCGTCGGCGAATCCACGTGGCGCCTCCTCCGCGACTGGACGGACGCCCGCCGCCGCGTGGTCGAAGCCCACTCGATCCCCCTCGCTCGCCTCGACGCCATCCTCGACGACCTGGAGCGCCTGTGAACCATCCCCACGAATCGAACAGCGCCGTGCTCGTCGAAACGGCGGACGCCGCGCGGCGCATCCTCGCGGAGGTCGAGAAGGCGGTCGTCGGCAAGCGCGAGGTGCTCGAGCTCGTCCTCGTCGGGCTCCTGGCCGACGGCCACGTCCTGCTCGACGACGTGCCGGGCGTGGCCAAGACGCTCATGGCCCGTTCCTTCGCCACGGCGGCCGGCCTCGGCTTTTCCCGCGTGCAGTTCACCCCGGACGTGCTCCCGGCGGACATCACCGGAGCCACTGTCCTCGACCTCGCCACGAACGAGCCGGTCTGGCGTCAGGGACCGATCTTCGCCCAGCTCGTGCTGGCCGACGAGGTGAACCGCGCGCCGGCCAAGACGCAGTCGGCGCTGCTCGAGGCGATGCAGGAACGCCAGGTCACGGCCGACGGAGTCACGCGACCCCTGCCGAGTCCGTTCCTCGTCATCGCGACGCAGAACCCGATCGAATCGGAGGGCACCTACCCGCTGCCCGAGGCGCAGCTCGACCGCTTCGTGCTGCGCACCACGGTCGGATACCCGAGCGCGACGGACGAGGGCGAGATCCTGGCGCGGCGCATCGAGCGCCGGCAGGACGAGGTCGCGCTGGAGCCCGTGGTGACGGCCCACGACTTCCGGCGCATGCAGCAGAGTCTGGAAGACGTGCACGTCGAGGTGTCGCTGCAGGGCTACGCGGTCGATCTCGTGACCGCCACGCGCGACGACGGTCAGCTCGAGGTGGGCGCGAGCCCGCGCGGCTCGTTGGCTCTGATCAAGCTCGCGCGGGCGCGGGCTCTCCTCAGCGGTCGGGACTTCGTGAGCCCGGACGACCTGCGCACGGTGGCGGTCCCCGCGCTGGCGCACCGGGTCGTCCTGCGCGCCGAGGCGTGGGCGCGCCAGGTGTCGGCCGAGGAGGTCGTGGGTCGGATCGTGGACACGGTGGCGGCGCCGAGCTGGTCGTGAGCGCCCCGGCGATCGAGCGCTCCACCACCACGACGCTGACGCCCGCGCGGGACGGACGACTGGTCGCTTACACCGTCGTCACCTTCGGCGTGCTGGCCGCCGCCCTGCTCATGGGCGAGGCGGCGCTCGTTCCGCTCGCCATCCCCTTCGCGCTCGCACTCGCTCTGGGGCTGCGCCGGACCGCGCCCGTGGAGGTGACGGCCCGCGTGACGCTCTTCGCGGACCAGGTGCTCGAAGGCGACGAGGTCGAAGGGCTGCTCGAGATGTCGTGGTCAGGTGACTTCGATGCCCACGCGGTGATCCATCGGCTGCGCGGCATCACGATCGGCGCGCGGACCGACTTCGACGAGCGGGTCGACGCGATCGAACGCCTGGAGGTCCCCTTCCGGATCACGGCGGCGCAGTGGGGCCGTCACTCGCTCGGCGAGATCTGGTTGCGGCTCACGCTTCCGTTCGGCCTCGTGTCGTGGACCGGGCGGCTCATGGTCGGGCCGTCGCTGCGGGTTCTGCCGGGGGCCGAGCGCCTCAACCGGCTCCTCAGCCCCGACCGCTCGCGCACCGCCTGGGGCGTGCACGGCTCGACCCGGCTCGGGGACGGGCACGACTTCGCGGAGCTGCGACCGTACGTCCCCGGCGATCGCGTCCGCGATCTCAACTGGGCGGCCACGGGCCGCCACCGGCGCCCGATCGTGAATCGCCACCATCCCGAGGTGTCGGGCGACGTGGTGATCGCCCTCGACGCGCGGGACGACGGCTCCGAGCTGGCACGCCGCATCCTGACCCGCACCGCACGCACGGCGTGGGCGCTGGCCACGATGCACATGCGCGCCAACGACCGCGTCGGCCTCGTGGGACTCGGACGGAGCACGCGCTGGCTTCCGCCTGCCGGGGGTCGCCTGGCGAAGTACATGCTCATGGAGACGCTGCTCGGCATCGGCGGCGAAGCGGCCGACGGCGTCACGACGTCGCGGCGCCAGGTCGACGTTCCCGCCGGCGCACTCATCATCGGCCTGACTCCGCTGCACGACGACGACACGCTCCTCACTCTGCTCCGGTGGCGCGCCCGCGGCCGCTCGCTCGCGGTCATCGTCATCGATCCAGACGACGCGACAGCGCCAGCGGCGACCCCCTCCGAGCGCCTCGCCGCCCGACTCTGGGGGCTCGAGCTGGACGCCCGGATCGCGGCGCTGCGGCGGCGAGGGGTGGCCGTCGTGCGCGCGCCCGTGGACGGATCGATGGGGCCGGTGATCAGCGGCCTAAGGCGCGCGCGGCAGCGCTCGGGGCGGAGAGTAGGATGACGCTGCGTCACGCCCTTGCCGCCGCATCCGTGAGCGCGCTCGCGGGAGCGGTCCTGATCGCCCTCGCGGCGGGCACGAGCCCGCACCGCGTGTGGCTCGGCATCTCGGGCCTGCTCGGCGTCGCGCTGACCTTCCCGAGCCTCGTCACCGACCCGCGCGATCTGCTCCCCGCGCTGGTCTTCTGCGTGCCCCCGGTCATCGCGCTCGCCGGCGACCCCGGGACGACGTGGCTGATCGGGCCGCTCGCCGTACTGCTCCTGGTCGGCGCCGAGCTGGGCGCCGCGTCGTGGGAGGCGGAGGGGAAACGAGCGTCGCGTGGCGCCGGCGTTCAGCGAACTCGGCGGATCGGCCAGCTGGCTGCGCTCTCGCTCGTGGGCGCGGTGGCCGTGACCTTCGCCGCGCGGCTCGTCTGGCTCGAGTCGACGGTGGCGGTGGTCGTGGCGGCCGGTGCGCTCGCGGGGCTGGCCGGTGTCACGTTCACGCCCGCGAAGCGCTGAGCCGGGGCGCCCGGGAGAGAGCAGCTCGGTTGGTCTGGGAGGCCGAAGCGGATCACGGCTCGGCGCTCGATCTCCGTGAGTGTCCCGCATCGAAGCCGGACCAGCGGGCTGCTCCATGTCACACGGAGCAGGGCTCGATCGTATTTCACGTGGAGCGTCCAGGGAGCCAACCACGGTGGAATCGAGTTGGCCACGGCGCTCGGAGTCGAACCGTCGTGACCATGGAGCGTGAGAAGATGCGAATCGTCGCTGGGGCGTCGCCTCTCTGGGCCGCGGTTGCCATCACCGCGGCAACGGTTCTCGGTGTTACCGGCTGCTCAGATACCGAGCGGGTCCTGGGGTACACGCCGATCTACCTCAGTTACGAGGATCTCCGCACACCGGTCACGGCGGTGGCCCCCGTAGAAATCGGCGTAACCGGCAAGATCTATGTCAAAGACGGCTACATCTACATCAACGAGCTCCACGAGGGCATCCACGTCATCGACAACGCCGACCCATCCTCGCCGCAGCGGATTGCCTTCATTCCGATCCCAGGCAACGTCGACATGGCGATCAAGGGGACTACGCTGTACTCCGACAGCTACGTCGACCTCGTAGCGATCGACATCGCCGACCCGCTGAATGCCGTCGAGGTCGCACGGATCGAAGACGCCTTTCCGTATCTCACCCCATGGCCCTGGATGTCGGGAGACTTCGTCGAAGGCGGCCCCGTCGAGACTCCCGATGAGAGCCTCGGAGTCGTCGTGGGATGGGAGCAGACGCTGATCGAGCGCCCGCGCAGGGATTTCGCGTTTGATTTCGCTGGTCCGGGCACGCCCCTGTCAGGTACGAACGGCCCAGGCGCGACCGGCACGGGCGGATCGATGGCCCGGTTCACCATTGTCGAGCCCTTCCTGTACGCCCTTCACGATTCCTACATCCAGCTCGTGCGGATCGACGATCCCGTCAATCCGACTCTCTGGAGCAGGGTCGACGTCGGCTGGGGTATCGAGACGATATTCCCGTACGGGGACCAGCTGTTCATCGGATCCACCACGGGGATGTTCATCTACGACAACACCGACCCCGAGAATCCGACGAGGCTCTCCTCGTTCGCGCACGTCACCAGCTGCGATCCCGTGGTGGCGCAGGGCGACTATGCCTACGTGACCCTGAGGGCGGGAAGCTTCTGCGGGGGAGGCGTGAATCGGCTCGACATCCTCGACATCACCGACCTCACGGATCCGATGATGGTCGAGAGCTACTCGATGCAGGGACCCTTCGGTCTGGGGATCGACGGCTCCACACTGTTCGTGTGCGACGGTGTCGCGGGGCTCAAGGTATACGACGTGACCGACCCCATGAACATCGACCTGCTCGCCTTCGAAACGAGCCGCGAGACCTACGATGTCATCCTCGTTCCGCCGGTCGCGATCGTGGTCGGTCCCGACGGCCTCGACCAATACGATTACAGCGACGTCGCGACGACTGGGGAACTCGTGCTTCTGAGTCACCTCGACGTGGGAAGCCGTTGACGACGGCCTCGGCCGTCCGATAGCCGGCATGGCAGCGGGAATCGCGTTCCACCCCGGCGCGAAGAAGCCCCGCTTGGCAATCCACAGCCAAGCGGGGCAGTCACTTCCACCGAGTGGGCCTGGGTAGATTTGAGCTGCGGGCTTCGCCGTGTGCCCTCGATGCCGCGGTCGCTTCGCTCCGCGGCACGGACCGGCCCTCGCTCCCCTCCGCGGCCTCGCCGTCGGGCGCTTCGCGTCGACCCGGTTCGCCGCTCCGGGTGAACGACCGACCAGGCACACGCTACGCGTGTGCGAGGTCGGTAGCAGGAGGCTATGAAAAACCCTGCCTGACCAATGGTCAGACAGGGTTCAGTGGGCCTGGGTAGATTTGAGCTGCGGGCTTCGCGGGCTGGATGTCATGCCGCGGTCGCTTCGCTCCGCGGCACGGACCGGCCCTCGCTCCCCTCCGCGGCCTCGCCGTCGGGCGCTTCGCGTCGACCCGGTTCGCCGCTCCGGGTGAACGACCGACCAGGCACACGCTGCGCGTGTGCGAGGTCGGTAGCAGGAGGATGTAGAGAGCCTCGTCCGACCAATGATCAGACGAGGCTCAGTGGGCCTGGGTAGATTTGAACTACCGACCTCACGCTTATCAGGCGTGCGCTCTAACCAACTGA
>CALJLC010000224.1 GCA_937982605.1 uncultured Gemmatimonadales bacterium
GAAGAAGGCGCCCCGGTTCGTGAGGTTGAACCGCGTCGTCAGCACGCCGGCGCCATCGAGTTCCGCGTTGAACGACGCCGCCATCCCGGCGTCCCGGACGGCGCGGGACAACCGGAGCTCGTTGACCCACACCTCCCCGTCGACGGGGAGGCCGGTCTCGTTCCACACACCCATCGACAGCTCACGCACCGCCGCGAGGTTGGGCGCCCGACCGCGGTCGGCGAGCACCACGGCGTACGTCGAGTCGGACGACCATACCGTGACGGGCGGATCACCCGGGCCGGGCGGGGTGAAGGAGAGCCGCTGCTCGGCCACCCGTCGGAGCTCGACCCATTCGTCGAAGTCGATGACGATCTCCGGGAGCCAGTCGGACGCCGCGAGCCCGGATCCGGCGGGCGGGTTCAGCGGAGTCCGGTACAGGTAGAAGTTCTCGGAGTCGCTTCCGACCTTGAAGAAGAACCGGTTCCCGGTCGTCGGCCCGAAGGTGCCCTCGCGCGCCACCACCCACAGTCGGGCCTCCCGATACTGAAGGAAGTCGCGCGGGCGCTGGGGAAAGCGGAAGTACACCTCGGCGCGCGCCCCGTCCGGGACGTCCTCGAAGGCGATGCCGAGGGACTTCTCGTTGAACTCGATCCCCTGCCCCGCGAACGCCTGCGTCGGGTCGGCGAGCTGCTCGAGCACGCCCGGGGGCGACACGTAGCCCGAGCCCTCGGTCACGCGCGAGATCGTCGAGACCTCGATCGAGCCCACGCCCGTGAGCGTGTCGCCGACGATCCCGGTGAGCACGCCTTCGGCGGCGCGCTTGATCCAGCGCGAGCCCACGAGGCTCATCCGCGCGATCTGGAGTGAGCCGGCCGGACCGGTGGCCGTGACGCGGAGGTGCCGGATGGCCCGGAGGTCCGCCTCGCTGATCGGCCCCCCGACCTCGAAGCCTCCCGCGCCGCGAATCGGAATCCGGTAGAGCTGGAACTCCGTGCCGGTCTCGGTCCGGGTCCGCTCCAGGTAGGGTGAGTTGCCGTCGAGCGTCACCACCCAGCGCAGGTGGCGCTCGGGGGTGTCGAGGATCCCGTCGGAGTCGAGGTCCTCGGAGTCCGGGCGGCCGTTGCCGGCCGTGCACACGGCGCGCTCGTCACCCACCGGGAAGATCCCGCCCGGGCGCGAGCGGCACGTCTCGTTCCAGACGCCGAGCCGGTCGCGGGTGTCGCTCCAGATCTCGCCGTTTCGCGGGTCCGCCTCCTGATCGAGGCGGCCCAGGCCCCACTCGCGTCCGTCCCCGGAGCGGAAGCCCGACGTGGCGCCGGTCGGGTCGACGAAGAAGGCGTCCTCGCTGATGGTTCCGAGGTCGACGAGGAGCGTGATCGACTCCGAGCCCGACACGTAGAACTCCAGGAACTCGGTCTTCGTCAGGTCGAGGCCGTTGGTGGAGAGCGGCGTCATGGCCGAGCGCCACGCCGGGCCGGCGCCCAGCGGGCTCGCGCCGAGCGTCAGCAGGAGCCCCGGCTCACGCACCTCGCTCCCGGCGAGCGCGATCTGGTTGTCGATGTCCGTGCGCGGAAAGAGGCCCTCGTGCACGCCGAGGCTGTCCCCGTTGGGTGCCTGGATGATCCAGCGGTCCTGCCACACCAGCGACCCGGCGGTCGTCTGGTCGACGACCGGGGGCAGGAGCGTCTCCGCCCCGTCCCGGAACGTCGGCGCGCTGGCCAGCTGCCAGCTGCGCGCCGTGAGCGCCACCGGCAGCGCGGCCTGCGCGTCGAAGTCGTCGACGAAGCTCCGGCCCTGCGTGTTGGGGTTGGGGAGCGACAGCGCCACCTCCCCGTCCACCGAGAAGGACGACGCCCCGTCGAAGTTCAGCCCGGGAATCGCCTCGAGGAAGCGGTCCATCCACGCGATCTGTGCGCCGTACCGACCGCTTACTCCGCCCACGAGCGCCGCGCCCGGCTCCGTGCCCAGCACCGGGCGGTTGGCCACCGTGCGCTCGGCCTGATACAGCCCGAGGAAGTTCAGCTCCCCGCCCGTTCCGAGCTCGGTGTGCGTGCGCACGCCGAAGACCTGCGTGGGCGTCACCTGGAAGAGTGAGCGCTGCTCCCACGTGGCACGGATCGTCGCGTCCGGAGCCGAGGCGAAGAGGATCTCGGGCTGAAGGAGTCGCACCTGGCCCACGTCGTAGTCGATCTCGTAGTCCGTGCCTTCGGAGAGGAGTCGATCTCCGAGGAAGATGCGCTCGCTGCCGTCCCGGATCCCGAAGGCGCCGAGGGAGAAGGACGAGATCAGCCCCTCGGAGCGGATGCGGTACGACAGGGTCAGGCGAAACCGGCCCGAGTTGTCCCGCTCGAACGGATCCTCCTCCTCGTAGATCCGCGGGTTGGCGTCGTCACCGAGCGCGGCGAGCGTGGCGTTCTCGTCGAGACCGAGCGAACGGACCGGGGGCGGCGCCGCGAACGGACGGAGGGTGGGGAAGACGACGAAGGTGCCCTGCACCGGCGGCTGGTCCAGGAAGACGTCGTCCTCGGCCGCGTAGAGGAAGGCCCGGTCGAGCCGGTCGATCGGAGCCTCCTCGTCCAGCCCGAAGAGGCGCAGGAACGTGATGTCCTCGCCCGCCGGGAGTCGCTTGAAGGTGCGCCCCGCGGAGAGCTCGCCGAGCGACACGGTCAGCTCGACCGACGAGGGCTCGACGTCCGGGGAGCCGGAGACGCGGTAGACCTGGTGCATCTCCAGGTCCCAGGTGGGGCGCCCGGGCTGGTGGTTGGCTCCGGACGCCTTGAGGAGCCGGAGCTCGGGCCGTCCCCCCTGGTTGTACAGGATCTCCGGGTTGTAGTCACCGATCGTGTCGCCCACCGCGGTGATGTACGTGACCGCCAGCATCTCCTCGCGGCTGAGCGGCTGCCGGAGCGCGAGCCACAGACCGCTCGGGTGGACGAAGAAGTCGACGCCCTCCTGCAGGTACCGGAACCAGCCCGACTCGCGGATCTGTCCTCCGGGACCGTCCGCCACGGCGTCCGCCTGGATGAACCCCTCCACCTGCTGACGGAAGACCGGGTCGTCCTCGAAGCGGTAGAGCTGGATCGGCTGGGCGCCCGGCGCCACCGCGGGCGACGCGGAGCCCTGATCGAGCTCCTGCGCGTCGATGTGGGGGTAGCGCTCGATGAGCGTGGGGTCGACGAGGAAGAAGAACTGTCCCCGGACGTAGTCGGCGTCGTCCAGCACGATCGTGTCTTCCTGGACGAAGGCCCTCTGGTCTCCGAGCCCGGTGAGCTGGAAGGAGCGGGAGCTCAGGTCTCCCCGCTGCTGCGCCCAGACGGTCTGGAAGTCGACCGGGCCGACCTGGCCCTCGGCCTGGAGGCCGAAGTTGCCCGCGGGGATCCCCTCGGTGAGGAAACGCGAGCGCGGGAGGTTGAAGGTCACGTCCCCGACCTCGAGCCTGCGCAGGAGGTCGTCCTCCCCGCCCTCGTAGAAGAAGTTGATGCGGTTGGCCGCATCGAACTCGCGGGCCTGGTCGAAGTCCACGTCCACCCGGACGCGGTCGAGGATGGTGCCGTTGACCACGACGCCGAACTGGACGTCGGGCTGGAGCTGCGGCACGAGCGTCGGGTTGCACCCGACGCCGAAGGTGGCGTCGCACGGCTCGAAGCGGGTCCAGTCCCCCCCGAGCTCCATGCGGCTCCGCACGTTGAGGGCCAGGTCCGCGTAGTCGGTGACGAACCGGCCGCCCTCCTGCCCCGGGGCCGGGGGGGCGGGCCGCACGGGAGCCGGAGGAAGGAAGCGGGACAACCCGCTCCGCCCGAGCGTCGACGCCCTCCGGCGCAGGGTGACGACCGACAGCGGCTCCAGCGCGATCACGAACGGGGTGCGGCGGCCGGGACCCGGGGCGGCGCGCACGTCGATGCCGTCGTCGACGGGGATCCGGCGCATCCCGAGCATCACGCCCCCCCGGTCGACTCCGCCGGTGAGGCCGCTGCGCACGGTGGCGGGCGGCAGGTCGAGGTCCCTGCGCAGGATCGTGTCGGCCGGAGCGGCCTCGCGAGCGGGGCGCGGCGGCCCGCGCTCGCCGGCCGGCGCGTCCAGCCCGGCCGCGGGCAGGAGGAGGGTGACGACGAGCGCGACGACGGAAGCGATCACGCGGGCGCGGGTCCGGGCGCCCGTCCCCGGCGCGCGTGGTGCCCGTCGGGGTGGGCCGAAGCCGCGAACAGAGCGACCTTACCCGGTGTAGGGACTGCCCGAATCGGCACCCCCTTCCCCCGAGACCGCTCGAGCGACGCCGCGATGCGCAAGGGAGTCCTCGCCAGATACCTGATCCGGGCGCACGTGGGCCCCTTCCTCTTCGCGCTCACGGCGATCACGGGCCTGATCTTCGTGAACGCGGTGGCGCAGCGCGTCGACTCGCTGGTCGGCAAGGGGCTCCCCTGGCAGGTCATCGTCGAGTTCCTGGTCCTGTCCCTACCTCATACGATCGCGCTGTCCCTTCCGATGTCCGTGCTCGTGGCGGTGCTCTACGCATTCAGCGAGATGGCGGCATCGAACGAGATCACGGCGATGTCGGCGGGAGGGGTGCGCCCGAGCCGGATGATGCTGCCCGTGGTCGGGCTGGGCATCATCGCCACGCTCGTGATGCTCTTCTTCAACGACACGATTCTGCCCGAGTCCAACCACGCGCTAAAGAACCTCCTGCTCGACATCGGTCGCAAGAGTCCGACGCTCGAGCTGCGTGAGCAGGTGGTCAACGAGCTGCGCTCCGGACAGGGGCTCGATCGCTACTTCCTCACCGCGGACCGGATCGACCACGAGACCAACGAGCTGCGCAACGTGGCGATCTACGACGCCAACGACCCGCTCCGTCAGCGGACCACGTACGCCGAGTGGGGAGAGATGGCGTTCAACGAGTCGCGCACGGACCTCTATCTCACGCTCTACAACGGGGTGGTTCACGAGGTGCAGAGCGACCGGGAAGGCGGCTTCCAGCGGCTCTTCTTCCAGGAGCAGGTGGTCCCGCTGCGTGAGGTGGGCAACGAGCTGGACCGCCGCGTCGGCGGCGCGGACCGCTCCGACCGCGAGATGGGCTTCGCGCTGCTGCGGCAGAACGCCGACGAGCGCACGGAGCAGCTCGACTCGCTGGTGGCCGAGAGCCGCCGGGCGAGCGTCGAAGCGGTCCTGGTGGCGCTGGCCCGACCGACCGGGCAGGACTCCGCCGCGGTCGTCGCCTCGACCCGGCGAGCCCGCGCCGGCCTCGCCGGCGCCACCTGGTTGAATACCGATCCGGCCACGCAGCAGGTCGTGGCCGGCGCCCGCGCCCGGGCCGCGCGGGGGGCCGCGCTCCAGCAGTCGATCAACCGCTTCGAGGTCGAGATCCACAAGAAGTGGGCGATCGCCATCGCGTGTCTCGTCTTCGCGCTGATCGGGCCCCCGCTGGCGCTGCGCTTCCCGCGTGCCGGCGTGGGATTCGTGGTGGTGGCCTCGGCGCTGATCTTCTTCGTCTACTGGATCGGCCTGCTCGGCGGGGAGTCCCTGGCGGACCGGCGCGTGGCCGACCCCGCCGTCACGATGTGGCTCGGCAACGTCGTCTTCTTCGCACTCGCCGTGCTCCTCCTCCGCGGAATGGGCCGCTCTTCGGGCAACAACCGGGGAGGGGGCGGATTCAGCGAGATCGTGACCCGGTTCTTCGGAGCCCGCCAGGCCGCGGAGCCGGGGTCATGACCCGGATCCTCGACCGGCTCGTCTTCTCGACGTTCATCAAGCTGTTCGTGATGGTGCTCCTCTCCGCGCAGCCCCTCTTCATCATCGGGGACATCGCGGAGAATCTGGACGACTACATCGACCGCGGGCTGACGTGGGGCGAGGTGGCACAGTCCTACCTGTACATGCTCCCGCTCTTCGTGCAGTGGACGTTCCCGATCGCCGCGCTCCTCGCCACGGTCTTCACCGTCCACTCGATGACGGTGCACCGCGAGGTCGTGGCCGCGAAGGCGGGCGGCATCTCCTTCCATCGCCTCTACCTGCCGCTGCTCGTCGGCGGGATGGGGCTCACCGTGGTGGCGCTCGGCCTCTCGGAGGTCGTCCCGCGGACCAACCGGATCTCGGCCCAGATCCAGCGGGCGGAGACGCCCGGCCGCTCCTGGCGGTCCGACTTCGTCTACCGCTCCGAGGACGGCTTCACCTGGCAGGTGGAGCGGCTGACCGCGGCGGACGGTCGCATGACCGGGCTCGTGCTGGAGCGGCCCCCGGCGCACCCCGAGGGTGGCGTGCACGTCTTCGCCGAGGGGGCGAGCTGGGACGAGGGGTCCGGTTGGCAGCTCGCGCAGGGCTACCTGCGCCGCATGTCGACGGACAGCGCGGTCAGCACCCTCTCGTTCGACCGGCTCGCGGTGCCGGCCCTGCGCGAGAAGCCCGACGAGCTGCTCGAGGTGCCCCCCGAGCCGGAGGAGATGACCTACGCGGAGATCGATCGCTTCGCGAACATCATCCAGCGCTCCGGAGGCGACGCCAACGAGCTCCTGGTGAAGAAGGAGCAGAAGCTCTCGATCCCGGTGATGACGCTCGTGATCATCCTCTTCGGGGCCCCGCTGGCCACCAGCAGCAAGCGCGGCGGCGCGGCGTTCGGGATCGGGCTGTCGCTCGGCACGCTCCTCGTCTTCATGGTGCTCTTCCGCGTGGCGGCGGCCTTCGGCGAGGCGGGCGCGCTCGCGCCTCTGCCGGCGGCGTGGCTTCCGAACGTCGTGTTCGCCGTGGCGGGCATCTGGTTCACCGCCCGGGTTCGAACGTAGCCAGGAGGGCGGCCGAGAGCCGTCCCTCCATCACCTCTTCGACGGGCCCCCGCAGCGTCACACCGAGCCCGTCCGTCACCTCGACGTCGAGCGCGCCCCCGGGCATCTCCACGCGGACCTCTCCGTGGGGGAGCCGGCCGGAGGCGACCATCGCGACCGCGACCGCGCAGGCGCTCGTGCCCGAGGCGGAGGTGCGTCCGACGCCGCGCTCCCAGATCAGCGCCCGGCACCGGCCCTGCGGATCCACGCCCGCGAGCTGGACGTTGGAGCCGTGCCGCAGCGAGGGGTGGGCCACGAGGAAGGGCCCGACGCGGGCCAGCCGCTCCTCGGTCGGCTCGGGGTCGAGGACGACGAGATGCGGATTGCCGACTCCCACCGGGACGACGTCGAGCACGTCGCCGGCCGGACCCTCGATCCGGTGCACCGGGCCGCCGGAGGTCGACCCGTCGGGTCCGCCCGGGAGCAGCGCCGCACGATCGAGGTCGACGGCTTCGGGGCCGAGCCGGGCCGTCCCCATCTCGATCGAGATGTCGTGCACCGGGCCGTCCCGCCCGTGCACCCGCATCCCGACCTCGCCCCCGCCGACGCGGACCCGCAGCGCGCGGAGCGCGGGATCCCGGCGTGCCAGGAAGGAGCCGAGCACGCGAAGCCCGTTGCCGCTCCGCTCGAACTCGCCGCCGTCCGGGTTGAACATGCGCAGCTCGACGACGGAGCCGGGCCCGGTCGTATCCCCCCGCAGGAGCGCCACGACGCCGTCCGAGCCCACGCCGCGGAAGCGGTCGCACACCCGCGCGACGTTGGCAGGAGTCGCCACCCAGCCCTCTCCCTCCTCGAAGACGAGGTAGTCGTTGCCGAGGCCGTGCGCCTTGTAGAAGGCGGGTCGTAGCGCGGGTCTGGGGGGCCAGCGGCTCATCGAGATACGGGCGGTGAGTATGGAGACGGGAGCGCGGACGGGGGACGCCCGCCGGGCGTGCGAGGCGCCGGGGAGCGCAGGCGGCGCAAAGCTATCCGCGGACGGGGGCGCAACCAATGCGGGTGCGCGTACGTCTATATCGGTGTCGAACGGGCTTGTGGTCGGGAGGACGGGTGATGACGACGGGCATGCGCCTCGGCCTCGTCGCGGCGGTGGGGCTCCTCGCCTCGGTGGGGCCCCTGCACGCGCAGAAGGTCGAGCCGCCCGAGGACGGAGCGGCTCGCGCCGGGTACGCGTCGACCCGCCCGGGGGCGGAGCCGCCCCGGCGGGTGGCCGGAGGGAGCCCGCGCGCGGCGCTCTTCCTCTCCGCCCGGCCCGTCGGCCCGGACGGCATCGACGTCGACGGCCGTGCCGACGAGCCCGTCTGGGCGACGGCCGACGTGGCCACCGACTTCGTGCAGTTCCAGCCGGCCGAGGGAGAGCCGGCCACCGAGCGCACCGAGGCGCGCGTGGTGTACGGCGAGGACGCGCTCTACGTCTTCATGCACGCCTACGAGCCCGACCCCGCGCTCGTGGTCGGCCAGCTCACGCGGCGGGATCAGGAGTCGTACTCCGACCTGCTCGGCGTGGCGATCGACTCCTACTTCGACCGGCGGACCGCCTTCCACTTCGCGGTGAATCCCGTCGGGGTGAAGCACGACATCTACCGCTTCGACGACACCGCGGAGGACTCCGGATGGGATGCGGTCTGGGACGTCGCCACCGCCCGGACCTCCGACGGCTGGTCGGCGGAGTTCCGCATCCCGTACTCGCAGCTCCGTTTCCGCGCGGCCGACGAACAGGCGTGGGGCATCAACTTCCAGCGGCAGATCGCGAGGAAGCAGGAGGAGAACGTTTGGGCGCCGACGACGCGCTCGGACGGCGCGGTCGTCTCCCGCTTCGGTGAGCTGCGTGGTCTGCGCGGGCTCTCGGCGCCGAACCGGATGGAGGTGCTCCCCTACACGCTCGCGTCGCTCCAGCGGGCCCCCGGCGATCCCGCCGACCCGTTCCACTCGGACAACGACGCCTTCGGCACGGCCGGTGTGGACCTGAAATACGGCGTGACCTCTGAGCTGACCCTCGACGTCACGATCAACCCGGACTTCGGGCAGGTCGAAGCCGACCCGGCCCAGGTGAACCTGAGCGCCTTCGAGGTCTTCCTCCCGGAGCGGCGGCCCTTCTTCGTGGAGGGCTCGAGCATCTTCAACTTCTCGATCGGCCTCGGGGACGGAGAGGGAGGCGCCGAGTCGCTCTTCTACTCGCGGCGCGTCGGCCGCAGCCCGCAGGGGCGGGCCGACCCCGACGGCGGATACGTCGACGTGGCGGACCGCACGACGATCCTCGGCGCCTGGAAGCTCTCCGGAAAGACCGGGAGCGGGTGGTCGATCGGCGCGCTGCACGCGCTCACCGCGCAGGAGAACGCCTCGGTCGCCCCCGGCGCGGGGGACCCGTACCGGGAGGCGGTGGAGCCGCGCTCGAACTACGGCGTCCTGCGGCTCCAGAAGGACTTCCGCGACGGCCGCTCCGCGGTGGGTGTGATCGGCACCGGCCTCGTGCGGGACGCCTCGGTGGCGGACGCGCTCGAGCTCCGCTCGCGGGCATGGGCCGGCGGCGTGGACTTCCGGCACCGCTTCGCCTCGGAGCGGTGGCAGCTCAACGGCTATCTCCTCGGCTCCCACGTCAGCGGCTCCCCCGCCGCGATCGCGCGGACGCAGCGGTCCCCCGCCCGCTTCTATCAGCGCCCTGACGCGGGTCACGTCGAGTACGACCCCGACCGCACGTCCCTGTCCGGACTGTCCGCGAACTTCGGCGTCTCGAAGTTCGCCGGCGGCTTCTGGCGGGTCGGCGCGGGGGCGCAGGCGCGCACCCCCGGCTTCGAGGTCAACGACGTCGGCTTCCAGAACAACGCGGACCAGCTCACGACGTGGCAGTGGCTCGGCTACCACCACACCACCGAGCAGGGCCCGTTCCGGCGCTGGTTCGCCAACCTCAACACGTGGCAGGTCCACGACTTCGACGGCAATCGCATCGCCACCGGCGGCAACGTGAACCTCAACGGCCAGCTCCAGAACTTCTGGAACGTCTGGGCGGGGGTGAACCGCGACCTCGCGGCGTATTCCCCGGGGATCCTGCGGGGCGGCCCCCTCTTCCTGCGCGAAGGATCGACGAACTTCTGGAGCGGCTTCAACACCGACTCCCGGCGCCGGGTACAGCTCAACCTGAACGGCTGGGGCAACGTACGGCCGGAGAGCGACTCGCACGCCTTCGGGATCTCGCCGAATCTGCGCATCCGCCCGTCCGGTCGGGCCACCTTCAGCGTCGGGACGTTCGTGAACCGCAACGTCGACGATCGACAGTGGGTGACCGCGGTCGAGACCGACGCGACGCACCGGGTCGTCGGGCGCATCGATCAGACCACGGTCGGCATCACCGCCCGGGTCGACTACGCCTTCACCCCGACGCTGTCGCTCCAGCTCTATGCTCAGCCGTTCGTGAGCGCCGGCTCGTACGGCGACTTCCGCCAGGTGACCGATCCGGTCGCGGCCCGGTACGCGGACCGCTTCACCGGGCTCTCGACGCGCCTCGAGGACGGCCGGTACTACGCCGACGTGGACGGGGACGGGACCGAGGAGGACTTCCGGTCTCCCGACTTCAGCTTCAAGCAGTTCCGATCCAACGCGGTGCTCCGCTGGGAGTACCTCCCCGGCTCGACGCTCTTCGTCGTCTGGTCCCAGGGGCGCGACCACTCGTCCGGCGTGGGCACGTTCGACTTCGCCACCGACGTCGACCGGCTCTTCGCGGCCTCGCCGGACGACATCTTCATGATCAAGCTTTCATACTGGATGAGCGGATGACGTAGTAGTAGCTTGGAAGGACAATCAGGGGCGATTTACGGCGAATTGCGGCCCGCGACACGTGCCCGGCACGTGTCCGCGAAACAGCTAAAAAGCCAGAGCCCCGTCGCG
>CALJLC010000225.1 GCA_937982605.1 uncultured Gemmatimonadales bacterium
CGGCGCCGGAGATGACGGTGCTGATCGGCGGGATGCGCGCCCTCGACGCCAACACCGGCGGCGAGCGGCACGGCGTCCTCACGGACCGGCCCGGCGTGCTGACGGCCGACTTCTTCGTGAACCTCCTCGACATGGGCGCGGAGTGGAGGGCGGTTTCCGACGCCCAGGACGTCTTCGAGGGCCTCGACCGGTCGACGGGTGAACCCCGGTGGACGGCGACGCGCGTCGACCTCGTGTTCGGCTCGAATTCCGAGCTGCGGGCGATCGCGGAGGTCTACGGTCAGGACGACTCGGAGGAGCGCTTCGTGCGCGACTTCGTGGCCGCGTGGGACAAGGTGATGAACCTGGACCGCTTCGAGCTGGGCTGAGCTCCGCGGCACAGGTGGTTCGACGGTACCGCCGTCGGCCGTGCGCGGCGTCCCGGCACCCGCCGGGGCGCCGCGTCTTCCTTCCGGGTCAGAGCAGCACGGACGTCAGGTAGACGAGCGTCGCCAGGAGCGCCGAGCCCGCCACGAGCCGCTTCGCCAGCGCCGCCCGCAGTCGGCCCTGCCGGCGCTGCAGCTCCCCCACTCGCGCTCGCGACGGGTCGAGCACCGCGTCGATCTCGTCCCCGAGTCGATCGAAGAGCCGGGGCTCGGCGTCTCGGACCGTGTCGAGCGCGTCGGACCACACCGTGAGCGCCTCGGAGGCCGAAGCATCGAGGGCGCGACCCGGCTCGGGAAGCAGCCGGGTGGTGGTGAGCCGCGGCCGGCGCTCGAGCCAGCCCTCGGACACGCCTTCCTCCTCCACGAGGCGGAGCACCCGCTGTGCCGAGAAGTCGCCGTCGCCGTCGCCGAAGGTGCGCACGAGCTCCCGGACCGTGGCGAGCGGGTAGTCCGCGCTCGACTTCTCGGGCCACTCGCGGATCCGCTCGAGGAGCGTCGCCTCCAGCGCACCGCGCACGCCGGACCCCGACCGCGTCTCGAGCAGCACGACATCCGACTCCAGCGTCGGCTGCCTCGTCAGGAACGGCCAGACGACGCGCACCCGCGCCGGTCGAAGCCGGACGGCGTCTCCGGCGACGAGACTCGTCAGCGCATCCCCCAGGCACGCCCGGACCATTCGCCTGGACGTCTCCCCGCCGTGCCTGACCCGCTCGACCATCGATGCCCGCGCTCCGGTCGAGCCGGACTCCGCCGCGACCCGACGGAGCGCGGCGACGCTCGCGGACGGGAGCCGCCCCGTCTCCACCTGGGGAACGGTGACCGTCTCGTCGAGCTCGGTCACCTGGAGCGAGAGCGTGCGACCGAGGAGGGTCCACGCCTCGACGAACCGCCCGCCGGCCCGGTCGGCGAGCCCGACCCTCCGGGAGAGCGCGGCCAGCATCCCGATGCCGACGAAGACGCCGGCGATGGTGTACACGAACGTGTAGACGCCGATCAGCAGGAGGGCCTGAACCACCGCCGCTGCGCCGGTCCCCACCGGCGGGTTCACGAACAGGACGGCCGAGATCGCCGAAGCCACCGCGACCCCGACGAGCGTGACCGCGGTACCGAAGAGGACGCTCGAGCGCGCCCGGCCGGGAAGCCGCTCGAACGGGCAGTCGGACCGTGCGTCGCGCCGACAGCGGTCGAGCTCCTCGGCCGTCGTGGCGCCACAGGTCGAGCAGAGCAGCATGGCTGGTTCGTCCCGGATCGTCCGCGGCCGCGCACCCCCGCGGCGCGCCCGCCCCAAGATAGGCCGGTGGAGCGCCGCCATGCCCGCCTCTCGTCGGAGGCTTTCCAACACGGGGAGCCTTCCCCCCGTCCAATGGGTTCGAGACGCCGGCACACGCCGCGGGTCGGACATTCATCGGGAGCGGGCAGGATGAGGACGGGAACGACGGGCCGGGCACTGGCGCTCGCGGCGACCCTCGCCATGGGCGCGCCCGCGGCGAACGCCGTGGCGCAGGATCGGGACTTCGAATGGAGCGGCCCGATGCGGCCGGGCCAGGAGCTGATCGTCCGGGGGATCTCCGGGGATGTGTCCGCCCGGCTGGCGAACGGCGCCGAGGCTCGGGTCGAGGCCCGCAAGACGGGCCGGTCGTCGCATTTCGACCGTGTCGAGGTCCGTGTCTTCGAAGAGCGTGACGCGGTGGTCTTCTGCGTCGTCTACGACGGCCGGCGGATCGACTCCGACTGCAGGTCGCGGGACGACGACCACGACGGGAACGAGGTCCGGGCCGGCGTGGACTTCACCGTGTGGGTGCCCGAGGGCGTCGACTTCTCGGGGCACACCGTCTCCGGCGACGTCCGGGCGACGGGTCTCCGCTCGGACGTCGATGCCGCAACGGTCAGCGGAAGCGTCGAAGTCTCGACCACCGGCGTGGCACGCGGCTCGACCGTCTCGGGTGACGTGGACGTCGAGATGGGCAGCCTCGACTGGCGCAGCCTCGACTTCTCGACCGTCAGCGGCGACATCACGGTCACCGTGCCCGATGGCGTCGACGCGCAGATCGACTTCGAGTCGCTCTCGGGAGACTTCGAGTCGGACTTCGACCTCAGGATCACGCGGCAGCGCGACCGGATCGCGAGCCATCGGGTCGAGGCCACGATCGGAGACGGCTCCAGGTCTCTGAGCTTCTCGACCGTCAGCGGCGACGTGGAGCTGCGGCGGGGTCGGTCGGCCGTCCGCTAGGACGACGCGCGCTGAGTCGGCCCGACGCGCCGGCGGGGGTGGGCGCTCAGCTTCTCGGGGCTCCGGAAAGCCGTGCGGCGGTCGGACGAAGCGTCACCACGGTCACCCCGGTCGCGTCGAGGGCCCGGGCATGCGCCCCGAGTCGGCTCTCGCCCGTGCCTCCCGCCCGGACGACGCGGAAGACCGTGACGGCGCGGTAGGCGCACGGCACTCCGAAGTCGCGCTTGCCGCCGGGAGCCACCTCTCCGAGGTAGACCTGGCGGGCCCCGGCCGTGGCTCCGGCCTCGACCGGCGTGTCGTAGTGGCTCTCCACACGGACCCTGCAGACCGGGCCGTCCACCAGCGCCCACGAGGGGTCCGGCACGTGTGCTCCGGACGAGGCGCAGCCGGAGCCCAGGAGGGCCAGCGCGCCCGTCAGAATCGTTCGCTTCGCGTTTCGGATGCTCATGTCGTTCCCCCACGACGGTGGAATCCGGGAGGAAGAAAAGGCAAGGATGCTGCCAGGCGGCGCAATACTGTATAATTGCCTTACCTACAATCATTTACGAGGATCACTCCCGGCGCTCGGGACCCGGCCATGCTGGCCGATTCGGACAACCTGACCGGTCGAGTTGTCTCTCTCCGGCCGGAGGCCCGCGTTCGCCGAGGCCATCGGCCCCGGGCCCGCGGGAACGACCGCGTCCGACCCCCTTCCCGGCGCCCCCTCCCTGCCGCGACTTTCCCTCGCGTTCGTACGCGCTCCTCGTCGTTCTCCCGAGTCATGTTGCAGGAACTGGTCGCCGGTCCGGCCGGCCCCGTCGTCGTCTTCTCCCTCCGCGTCACGGACGTGAGCATGGCGACGATCCGCATGCTCATGATCATGCGCGGACGTCGCTACCTCGCCCCGCTCATCGGCTTCTTCGAGATCCTGCTCTGGGTCACGGCGATCGGCATCGTCGTCCAGCATCTGCAGAGTCCGGCGCACCTCGTCGGCTACGCGGCGGGCTTCGCCACGGGCAACTTCCTGGGCCTCCTCATCGAGGAGCGCCTGGCGCTGGGGCTCGCGACCGTGCGCACCGTCGTGCGTCAGGGAGGTGCCGCGCTGGCGGACGAGCTGCGCGCTTCGGGCTTCGGCGTGACCGAGCTGCCCGGGCGGGGACGGGACGGTGCCGTCGAGGTGCTCTACTCGGTGCTGCCCCGCCGACAGGTCGAGCGCTGCCTGGCCATGATCGACGCCAACGCCCCCGACTCCTTCGTGGTCGTCGACGAGCCGCGCACGGTCCGCCGGGGCTGGCTCTTCCCGTCCAAGAAGAAGTGACATGAGCACCGGCGCCTCGCCCGTCGTGAAGGGCGGCCGCGTCTCGGTGACGCGCCTGTACGACGTCGCCTACGCCATCGACCTCGCGCGGGTGGAGCGCGACGCGGACACGGCGCCCACGCGCGGACGTCTGGAACGGGCCAGGCCGCGGTCGATCCGGTACACCGAGCCTCCCCTGGATCTGGCTCTGGGCGACGCCTCGGTCGAAACGCGCGGCGGCCCGGTCACCGTCCGATCGAGTGCCCGGCTGTTCGACTTCGGAGCGGTCCGACTCTCGTACACGCTGGAGCTGCCCCGCACCGGTTGGGAGGAGGTC
>CALJLC010000226.1 GCA_937982605.1 uncultured Gemmatimonadales bacterium
CGGATCGAGCAGGTCGAGGACCTCCTGGCCCATCACGGGCTCGTGCCAGTCGCTCATCGTGCGCTACCCGAAGAGCTGGTGGGCGAAGTCGCCGAGGTCGCCCCCGTCGCGCTCGACCGAAGACGCGTACGTCTCCGGGTTCCAGATCTCCACGCGGTCGATCGCGCCGACGAGGAGCACCGCGCCCGAGAGTCCGGCACCGCCCTGCAATGCGGCCGGGACGAGAATGCGGCCCTGCTTGTCCGGGGAAACCTCCACCGCATTGGCGACCACCCGGCGAAGCTGGTTCGCGCCCCGGGGGTTCTTCCGCCGGAAGTCCAGCAGCTCGCGCTGGAGCTCGAGCCACTTCTCCTGCGGAAAGAGCGTGAGGTTCTCCTTCTCCCACTGGATCAGCACGAAGCGCTCGCCCTCGCCGCGCCGAAACGCGGACGGGAGGCTCACGCGCCCCTTGGGGTCCATCTGATGCTCGTACTGCCCGACGAAACCGATCACACCGGTCCCCGTGGTGGTACGTAGTGGGTCGAAATGGAGAGGATTGGGGCAAGTTAGGTCCTGAATGGGAGGCGGCGCAAGGGTCCTTTTTCGGAATTTTTCGGACTCGAGTCATCGGCCGAACGGGCCCAAAGCCTTTGTATCACGCCACATCTCGGAAATCGCCCTGGAAACAGATTTTTCCTTTTTCCGAAGGAAAACCGAAAGTCGTTCCGAAGGGTCACCCCGCCGGGTGGGGAGAAGTGGGGGCGCGGCCGGCCGAGCCGCCCGCGAGGCGCTGCGCCTGAAGGGGCGGACAAAGAAAAGGCGCCGCGGGGGGAAGCCCCCCGCGGCGCCGCAGACGCCGGAGCGTCCGACGATCAGGTCATCAGCGACCGCGCTTGATGATCGCGTCCTGGATCTCGATGTACGTGGCGGCGTTCTCCAGGAGCTGCTGGAGGTTCACGTTCACGCCGGCCGCGTAGTCGCCGGACTGCTGGAGCAGCTCGACGGCCTGGCGGAACTTCGGGAGCGTGGCCTGCGCGCTCTGGAGCGTCTGGGGCTCCTGCTCCGCCACGGCCTGCGAGTAGATGCTGTACCCGTGCCAGAAGTTGAGCTGGTTGATCATCGCCGGCTGCAGATTCGGCAGGCGCTTGGCGGCCGCCATGCCCCGCTGCGCGTAGGCGAAGTCGTCCTTCTGCTGACCGTTCTGGTACGCCTCCGCGAAGATCATCTTCGCGGCCTGATCCGCGCGCTGCGGGTCGTTCGCGGCGGCGGCGGAGAGCACGTCGACCGCGTCGTCGAGGCGGCCGGCCTGGATCAGCCAGTTGCCCTGCCGGAGCGGCGCGCTCGGATGGTTCGGGTTGATCTCCATGACCCGGTCGAGCGCCGCGATGGCGTCGTCGAGACGGCCGCTGCGCTGCAGCGCGTCGGCGTAGAGGACCCAGAGACGGTCCTGCATGCCGTGCGTCTCGAGCACGCGCTCGCTCATCATGATCGCCTGATCCAGCTCGTCGAGCTGGATGTGGGCGGAGATCACGTTGGCGAGGTGGCCGACCGGGGTCTCGGCGCCCTTCGCCTGGAAGACCTTGTCGTACGCCTCGATCGCCTCTCGGTAGTAGCCCACCGCCTCGGGCACCACGCCGCCGCCGTCCTGAGCGCCGACGTTGGCCTCCTGCTGGATCTCGAGCGCGGCGCTGAAGGCGAAGCCACCGTACTGCTCGAGGAGGTCGACGTTCTCCGGATCGACGTCCAGACCGACCTGGATGAACTCCATGGCGCCGACCGGGTCACCGGCCTGGGCGAGCTCGTACGCGATCCTCATCCGGATCGCGGTGTTGCCCGGGTTGATCTCGAGGTAGCGGGAGTAGTAGTCACGCGCCTCCTCGTCCCGGTCCGTCACGGCGGAGATGTAGCCGGCCAGCTGGAGCGCGCCCTCGTGGAACGGGTTGGCCGCGACGACCGTCTCGAGCTCGGAGAGCGACTCCTCGTAGTTCTCCATCTCGTAGAGGATGCGCGCCCGGAGGTAGCGGGTGCTGATCGCCTCGGGATTCAGCGCCAGCGACTCGTCACAGTTGCGCAGCGCGTTCTCCCACTGCTGCGACGCGAAGTAGTCGTTGCAGATGGCCGCCGAGCGGACCGTCGTCGAGTACCGCTCGAAGGCGTCGAAGATGTGCCGCGCGGCTTCCTCGCGTCCCTTCTCGGGGACCTGGAAGGCCTCGACCTGGAACGCCTCGGACGCCTGGATGTCCCAGACCTCGGCCGAGACCATCCAGCTCTTGTCGGGCTGCGCCGTGTAGCTCGCGCAGATGGCGACCGGGACGCTGATCTGCGCCGCGAGCTGCCGCGTGCGGATGCAGTCGAGGTCCTCGATCTTCATGTCGAAGGCCTTGACCTCGTCCTTGATGTCGCCCTCTTCCATGGCCACGTGGGTCGCCATGTTCTGCATCATCTCGCGCAGATCCTTCGAGGCGTCCTTTCCGAAGTTGTCCCTCGCGCCCTCGAGCGGCGTGAAGTACGGGATGAGGACGCGGAACCGTCCGCCGGCCTGCTGTGCCGCGAGCTCGGCGGCAGGCAGGAGGATGGCGGCGGCAGCGGCGATGGCGAGCGTCAGCTTGAGCCGTCCGGGCATGGCGTGATCTCCCTGGGGGTATCCCCTCTTTCGGCCCGTCTCGTGCGGGCCTCGCCCGTCGAGGCACGGGCGTTCTGATACAAGTCCTACAACGAAAACCGGGTCAGGGATCCGACCGCCAGCGGCGGTCCCTGATCCGGAACAGATTGTGAATTTATTCACAAACACCGCACGGCGTCAAACGCGCACCTCACCACGCCGTCGGATCATCGTCAATATTCGACACGTGCCGTAGTACGGCAAATCCGCCCCCGGATTACAGCGCGCGCGCGAGCGCCGCAAGTCCGGACGCGACATCCGTGCCCGGAAACCGAGTTCAGGTGAAGGGCCCGTCGAACGCTTCCAGGTTGTTCCGGAGCGACTCCGGCATCGGCTTCGAGCGCCCGGACGCATAGTCATACATCACCTGGACGGTCGATCCGCTCTGGAGCTTCTCCCCCGCCTCGGAGCGGACCTCGTATTCCATCTCGAAGTGCTTTCGGCCGACCCGTGCCACCCTGACCCCGACCTGCACCGTCTGGGGCCAGAGCACGCGAGCGTGCCATCGGACCCGGCACTCCGCCAGGACGTAGTCGAGCTCCTCGAGGCCCTGCCCCACGACCTCCATCCAGTACGCCCAGCGGGCTTCCTCGAAGTAGATGAGCGCGTCCGCGTGATGCGCGTGCCCCCCGATGTCGATGTCGCGAAAGCGCACCACGACCGGGTGCCAGAAGCGGAAGGAGTCGGCGGCGGCGTCGGACACGGGCGGCTCCGGGAAGGTGGAGGTCGGCGAGAGCGGAACACTACTTTGGAGATTCGTTCGCTCGCCGTCACCGCCCCCGCCCTTCCGGGCCGCGCACCCCCATGCCCGAGACTCCCTCGACCCAGCCCGACGATCGTGCGGCGGCGCCGCGTCCGCGCGCGCGACTCCGCCCACCGCGCGGCATCGTGCTCTCGGTTCTGGTGACGTCGACGCTGGCGGCCGCGGCGTGCGGGGGGCGCGCCACCGGGGGCAGCGACGTGGCGACCGACGCCGAGTGGCGAGCCCTTCGAGCGCCTCGCCCCGAGCCGCTGCCGGCTGCCCCGAGGGTGGCCGTCGGCGAGGTCCAGATCCTCGGGAGCGCGCCGCGGGTCCATGGCGGCGTGTCGACGCCGCTGGCGGTGGCGGAGCTGGTGTCGGCGGGGCTGCTCCGTCGGCGTGACGTGACCTTCGTCGAGCGTCGCCGCTTCGCGGCCGCGGTGGAGGCCGAGCGCGCCGGGCGGCGGCCACCCGGCCAGCCACCCGCCGGCGTCTCGAGGAGCGCCGACTTCCAGCTCGTGGCGGTGTGGATCCCCGCGGCCGACGGCGCCGCCGTCGACGTGCGCCTGGTGCGCCTCGAGGACGGAGAAGTCGTCCGGGCGGGCCGCCGGGATCTGCCGGCCGACGTCGGTCCGGTCCGACTCGCCCGGGAGATCGTCGCCGAGGGGCTCGGTCTCCTGGACGCGCTCGGCCGGCGGCCGGCGTGGGACGATCCGCTCGGGGACGCGAACGATCTGGCCTCGGACGGAGTAGGACCCGACGCCCTGGAGCGTTTCCTCGACGGGCTCACGGCCGAGGAGCTGTGGCGATGGGAGGAGGCGCGCCGGGGATATCAGGCCGCGGCCGCCGACGCCTCCTTCTTCGAGGCGCGCGCGGCCCTGGCCCGGACCGCCAGACTGAGACTCGGTGGCACGCTCGCCGAGAGCTGAAAGGACGCTCCCGCATGAACCATCGCACGAGGCGCGCCGGCCCCGCGCTCGCCGGCCTCGCCCTCCTCGTGGCCGCCCCGTCGGCTGCGCAGACCACGTGCCAGTTCCGTGGCGCTCCAGAGGCGCTGGCCGAGCGTCCGAGCCCGCTCGACTCCGTCGAGGTCCGGCTCGGTGACGCCTCCGCGAAGCTCTGCTACGGTCGACCCTCCGCGCGGGGACGCACGATGCTGGGGAGTGAGGATCCGTACGGGACGCCGTGGCGGTTCGGGGCCAACGAGCCGACGACGCTCCACCTCCCCTTCCCCGCCTCGATCGGCGACGTGGCGGTCGAGCCCGGGTCGTATTCGCTCTACGCGATCCCCGACGCGGACAGCTGGACGATCGTGGTCAACGGCAACACGAACCGGTGGGGAATCCCGATCAGCCCCGACGTCCGGCGCGCCGACATCGGCTCGTTCGCGGTCACGCCGCTCCCGAGCGACGCCCACGTCGAGACGCTGACCTTCCGCTTCGAGGGTTCGGGCGCGCGCGGCGCGCTCGTCTTCTCGTGGGAGAACACGACGTTCCGGATCCCGATCGCGCGACGGTAGCCGCGCGCGGCGCCCGGACGCGAAGGGGCGGGGTGACCACCCGGCCACCCCGCCCCAGAGACCCCGCGTGGCCGGGTCAGTTCGTGGTCCGCAGGATGCGGATCGAGCCGGAGCCCGTGTCGATGTTGATCTGTCCCCGGCCGTCTCCGATCGTCCCGCGCACCTGATCGCGGCGCACGGAACGCACCTCGACCGGGAAGTCGAGGTCGATGCCCCCGCTGCCGGTCTCGATGTCCACCGTGGCCCCGAGGCCGGCGGGCGCGCGCACGGTGATCGATCCGCTGCCCGTGTCCGCGTCCAGTCGTTCGATGTCGGTCAGGATCTCGATGTCGATCGAGCCAGATCGGAAGAGCACACGTCTGAACTCCAGTCACACTGATATATCTCGTATG